>NZ_JAEQCX010000195.1:0-7103 GCF_020738035.1 Microcoleus sp. PH2017_28_MFU_U_A | reverse complement strand
AATTTGGAGATGTTCCAATTCCCAATCAAAATCCCAGAAATCATTTTCGGCTCCAATCTCGCATTTTTTCTCGTCTCATACCCTGATTCAGCAACGCCCCTTTTTTAAGGTGCAGGAATGATTCAGCAATTGTGCGATCGCCACGGATGTTTGCAATCTCTTTGATCAGCGCCTTCTGCCGCTTCCGAAAGAACGATTTCGACTCGGTTGGCGAGAACTCCTCCCGCTACCAAAACTAGGACTGCGCCTGTTTTGATTTTGACCGGGCTGCGATCGCCTCAAATCGCTGCCGCCGTAACCAGAACCAGTCGATCGATTGGCTCCTGGCTGTGCTGGGCGTCTTGCTGGTACGTTCGATGTGGGCGATCGCAAGCGGCCGGTCGTCCTTAAAACTTCACGGTTTCTCACCGCAGCAGGCGGGGCTTGGTAGCGAGTTTGATATTGGTTAACAGCTTGGACGTAAGTATTGCCATACCCGCCATATCCTGTCATAATCCCCGGCTGATACAGAGGCGGCATATAATATCGCGGTGTAAATAACAAACTGCCGATCGCCTGACCCGCCAAAGCCCCTGCAAACGGCGCCCAGAAGCCTGATTGCTGCCGAACTACCACCATTTCCTGCTGACCTGTTTGAGAATTGTTAACAGTTTCAGTAACGTTGTGAACGTACTCAATTTTAAAATCTTCTGTCAAATGCAAGCTCGCTTTATTGTTATCCAGACTTAGATAACTTTTCTTCCCTGCCGATATTTCTTCCTCCGTTAATCGAGCCATTTGCAAATCGGTAGTGCGGTAAACTGGGGTACTGCCGGGGGGAGTATTTAGCAACATCAAACTGTATTCGCCATCCGAATCGTCGTAGGTAGCTTGCTGTACGGGATATTGACCTTGAGCCAAGTTATTGTTTGGTGCAGGACGCACCGTGTTTACATTCCTATTTGCAGCAGGATTTGCAGGAGCATTTACAGGAGTTTCTGGCGTAGGAGAACCGCAGGCAGTTGCCGTCCACAAGAAAGTTAAAGTCATTAAATAAATTGTCAGTTTTCGCAGCATAAATAATATTTGGTAATTGGTAATTGGGCATGGGCATGGATTATTATAATAACCAACAAATAACCACTGACTAATAACTAATGACTAATGACTTCCTTAAAGGGGAATGAGTTCGGGGAAATTTACCAAAACTTGGTCGTTAGTAAGTTCGTCTCCCAACTGCGCGGGAGAAAAGTGAACTTGCACAGCTCGCAGCCTTTCTTGGTAATGTAAATTAATCAGTGCTTTTAAACCGACTTTCAGGGCGCCGATATCAGCGAGGTCAGTTTCGAGAGCCGGAACTTCGCCTTCATAGGCGACTGTCAGCATCACCACCACATTTCTAGTTACTGGCAAAGACAAGGGGGAATTTTTATCGGAAACAGAAGTGCTGTATTGAGGCTCGCTGAGATAGCGATCGGCTGAATCAGTGAAAATTTCATCCACATAATCGCCAGCTTCGCCTTCATCCCAAAAAACATCGCCTTCATTAGCGGCGGCTTGCCAGTAGTTATCGTACTGTAACAGGTGATTGCAAATTTCTACAAGACCTTCTCCTAAAATTGCTAAGTCACCATCGCCATTAATTCCTTCTCTGGCGGTGCGGTTGAGAACTCCTAACAGCGGTGCAACTTCTTCGCCTGTTAGCTGAACGAACACGCGGCAAACTGCCAGTCTAGTTTTACCTGTAAATTGATTGAATCGATCGCGCCAAGCATTCATAAAAACCTATAGTTGTCATCTGTAGGGCTATATTTTAAACCGTAGCAGGCGATTGGAACTTTTGCCGTCTACCCTCAGATTGATCTGAAGAGTATTTTTAGCGATCGCCAAAGGTAGCGTGCTGTCTTGCTTTGAGTCATCTAAATTTATAGCATTTTTGAATCCGACGATCGAATTGCGCGCTCTCGATCGATCTGCGATCGGAAAGCTGTGTTTCGATCGCAATCAAAGCAAATTGTAGCCGTCGATAATTTAAAATCAAAAAACCTCCAATCTGGCAAAATTGGAGGCTTGCTGAGCGAATACTTTGGTTGGAGATAACTATTAGACGATCGCACTTTCGACTGGCTCGATCGCACTTTCCGAACTCACCTCGGCAACTTGCGCTACGGGCAAATCCAGCTCGCCGCCCGGAGCTTCCGGGTGTTCGCGAACGCCTGCAACCGCATCTGCTGGCTCAGCTACACCTGTATCTGCGATCGGATCTAGCGACTCTTCAAAAACTTCAAAATTATCGCTCATCGCATCGCAAGCAGCAGAGGCGCGCTGACCGGCGCGGTAGCTCATGTAGGCCGCACCTCCACCCAAAATCCCAGCCAAGCCTAGGAAACCGAGAGCTACTGTTTTGTTGGATTTCCACGGATTCATTCGATCCGAGCCGCCGGAACCCACGATTGTTGGCCCAGAACCAGATTGAGCAGCCCCAGATTTTTTGTAGGAACAGGGGAAAGCAGATGCAGGGTCACCTATGGCGATGCTGCTCGCGATCGCAACGGTGGAAGCAATGCCAGCTAACACTTGAAACTTCTTCATGGTGCTCTGGAGATTGTAAAGGATAATTAAAAAATAAATGGTAACAGCTCTTTACAAATCTATCAACAGGCGATCGCCACCAAAATCACAGATCGATCGCAACTGCCAACATCTCCCCATCGCCATTGAAATTTAAAGTTGCCAGGCAAAAAAGCTGAAACCACTGTTTAGCAAGCGTTTTGACAAACAAACCGTTATAAATTAAAGTCAACCGAGTCAATATTGCGATCGCGCCCAAATTAGAAAATCTGAAGTGATATCGTTTCCGGTTGCATCGGAATTATTAACGGAAATTAGGACACGGCACTGCCGTGTCCCTACGATTAATCACGGTAGGGACACGGCACTGCCGTCTCCTTTATATCATAAGGAGTGCAACCGGAAATGATATGAGACCATAGAAATTTTAATCACAGGGCGACCCACACTTGATGAAAAACTACTTTTAAGGCTACTTTTGAAAAGGCTTAGTTATTGGAAAAACTTTTATTTTTATGACAAACAGCGGGAATCAAGGCATTGAGCGAGATCCTCATCGATTGTTGGTGACGGGCGGGGCTGGATTTATCGGCTCGAATTTTGTGCATCACTGGTGCAGCAGCTATCCGGGCGATCGAGTAGTCGTACTCGACGCTTTAACCTACGCCGGCAACAGACAAACCCTGGCAAGTTTGGAAGGCGGAGAAAATTTTCGGTTTGTGCAGGGAGATATTTGCGATCGTACCCTAGTCGATACCTTGCTGAAAGAAGAAAACATCAACACAGTCGCTCACTTTGCCGCAGAATCTCACGTTGACCGATCGATTATCGGGCCTGGCGCCTTCGTTCAAACCAACGTAGTCGGCACCTTCACACTCTTAGAAGCCTTCCGCAAGCATTGGGAAGCAATTGATGATTCGTCTGTGAAATCACAAATGCGCTTCCTCCACGTTTCTACCGACGAAGTTTACGGCAGTCTCGGCCCCGACGACCCAGCATTTACCGAAACAACCGCCTACTCCCCCAACAGTCCCTACTCAGCCTCCAAAGCTGGCAGCGACCACCTCGCCCGCGCCTATTTCCACACCTACGGGCTGCCGACAATTATCACCAACTGTTCCAACAATTACGGCCCCTATCACTTCCCCGAAAAGCTGATTCCATTAATGTGCATCAATATGCTATTGGGCAAACCGCTGCCAGTATACGGCGACGGTCAAAACGTGCGAGATTGGCTGTTCGTGCTCGACCACTGCCGCGCCTTAGATGCCGTTATCAACCGCGGCCAGCCCGGAGAAACCTACAATGTTGGTGGCAATAACGAGGTAAAAAATCTCGATTTAGTCAAAATGCTCTGCCAACTAATGGACGAATTAGCTGCTGATTTGCCCGCGCGTCCTTGCGAACAACTGATCTCATTTGTCAAAGATCGAGCTGGGCACGATCGGCGTTATGCTATTGATGCCAACAAAATTAAAACAGAGTTAGGTTGGACTCCCTCAGTCACAGTTGAAGAAGGTTTGCGGCAGACCGTGGAATGGTACTTAGCCCATCGCGAGTGGTGGGAACCCCTGCTTTCCGAGGAATATCAAACTTACTACAGCAAGATATACGCTAATTAGTTATTGGTTATTCGTTATTGGTTATTCGTTATTAGTTATTAAAACCAGTAATTAACACCTAATACTTAACAACTAACAAATAACGACCAACAATGACTTTTGCATTTATCACATACATTGACAATTGTCAATGTATGTGAAGATTTAGTTAAACTTCATCCATAGCCCATAAAACCAACTGTTTGTAGCTGATAATTTCAAAAGAGCGATCGAATTAAGCATTTTAAAATTTTTTAGTAAAAACAGAAAGCAGCAATGACCGAAATCAACTGGCTAAAACACATCCAAGAACCGAAATACTGGCTGTTAGGCATCGCCTCCGGTTTGATTGCCGTGCAACTGACTCTGACTTCCAGAACCAACGACACAGACCTATTTGGCACAATGTTACTGTTTTGGGGAGTTGTAGCATTTCTCATTTGGGAAAGGCACGAATCCTTAACCTTTGAAAGTGGAATTTTCGCCAGTTTCTTTGGGGCATCGTTAATTGCTTTCATCTTGCTCAAAAGTTCTTCGATATTTGGATACGACTTTTTTATCAGGGCTTCGCCTTTCTTGACAGGAATAAGTCTGGCCTTGCTAGCTTCCGGCACAAAAGGACTGAAACAATATTCGCAGGAACTGCTAATTCTTGCCTATACAGCTATTCCTCCCGGATTAATCGGAGTATTTGTTGATGTAGCTCTATACACAGCAAAAGTTTCAACTTTTATCCTGCACTATATAGGATTTGAAGTTCAACGCAAAGGAGTTTTTCTCATCCTAGAAAAGGGCAGCGTCGAAGTATATCACGGCTGTTCGGGGGTGAATGCAATTCTACAATTGTTAGGACTAGCCCTGGTTTTCTTGCTGATGTTTCCGACAACTGTGGGGCAGAAAATTCTAGTGCCGATCGTTGCAGTCCTGATTGCATTTGTAGTTAATGCCGCCCGAGTTTCTCTCATGGCAGTGCTAGTATCGTTATCTCAACCCCAAGCATTTAAATACTGGCACGAAGGAAATGGTTCGGTAGTCTTTTCGATGATTGCTGTATTAATTTTCGGGTTATTCTGCTGGTTTGCCATCTTAAAAAACGAACCACAAAATCAGGAGCAATAAAATTAATAATGGCTATTACCTATTGGAAACCAGTTAGGATTTCTCTTTTGGCTGTTACTCTTGCAGGGGTTTTATTAGTCGCAGGCAAATTGACATTCTATCCCTCGAAAGGCAATAATTCTGCAACCCAGTTTGACTTTCCCTCTACGGTGCCTCTAGCAGAGTGGAAACTACAAAACAGCGCGCCGCTGAAAATTAGCGATACTTCAGAAGTCAAGGCTGCCAGAAAGTATGAATATCAAAAAAGTAACATTGCTCTAGAAATAGAGATGCGCTATGTGGTAGGCACCATCGGGGATGTGGAAAGTATGATGAAGGGACATACTATTCTGAAGTCGTCTCCTGGTAAACTAACATTAGCAAACACTCAAGGCGCGGGGTTTCACGGAATTTTGCAACAGCAAAATCGATTGTATTTGAGTTCGTGTATCAATCCTCGCGGCAGTGCTACAGTCACTGCCGAACAGTTTAGATACAATCGCAACACTCGCGATTGGCAGCCAAACCGGGTTTTGTTTTGGCTGTTGGGTAGGGGAAATATTCAAGATCGGCGATGTTTGTGGACTCAGATGTCTGTGCCTTTGGATAAAACAACTCCAGAAAATGCCCAAAAAGTGTTAGAAAATGCTTGGGTTTCTTGGTATGGGTGGTGGCAGCCGCGATTTCCCGAACCTTAAGTCAGTCGATTTTAGATTTTAGATTTTAGATTTTAGATTTTAGATTTTAGATTTACAATAGCAGATGAATCTAGGAACTCTAACTTTGGTCTAAAATGTGGAGACTCGACTACTTCAATCTGTAGCTTGTATCCGTTTTTTAGCGGATCGAGAGAGATTGTTTTTGTTAACAACAACTGTGATGATGTTATGAATGACGTACAAGGCGAGCAAGGTTTTTCTATCTACAGGTTGCGTTGGATTGGCTACGGTCTATTAATTCTATCTTTATTAGATACGATCGCAGTTTTGATACCAGCAAATTTTGGCAATCGCGTCTGGGAATTGCAGACAATTGGCGCTGTAGTGGAACGGGTGCCAGTTCCTCTATTGGCAATGGCGCTGATATTTTTTGGCGAAGGATATGACCGCAGAAGTTTGGAAAACATTCTTTTGAAAGTTTTGTCTTGGGTTTGTCTGCTGCTGGCGGTGATTTTTCTGTTGATGATGCCCTTGGGAATTTTTGGCACTATCTATGTCAACAACCAAAACGACAAGCAAATTACTACTCAAGCCGACCAACAATTAGCTCAATTGCAGCAAGTAGAAGAACGGCTGAATAAGGGTACTCCTGAAGATTTAAAGACTTTGGCTGGGGAACTTAGCCGTTTGGGAGTGCAAGCGAATACGCAAAACCCGCAGGAATTGAAAAGCCAAATTCTTTCGAGAATTACTCCGGCTAAGGAACGCTTGCAGGCGCAAAGGGCCACGGTGCAGTCAAATCAGCGCATGGGGTTATTTAAAAATGCTGTTAAGTGGCTGCTGGGCGCGTTGATTTCTAGCGTCTTGTTTTTCACGATATGGCGCGGTACTGACTGGGCTAGGTAGTAAGTATTGGTCTCAACTTAAGTCTGAAACGATTGAATCATCTCGCTTTTATCCGAGTCCACATTCCCCTCGCATCCCCCTTCTGAAGCAGGGTAGTTTTATTGTCCCAGACGCGAGCCACTCTTTGACCCTGCTAAATCCCGTTTAAGAAGGGGGACTTTGCTCGGATACTTGTCCCCACCTTTTTTAAGGGGGCTAGAAACTGTAACTTGATTCTTGGACAAATCTACCCATTGTTGCTCAATTGTGGGTAGCTTTTTCACTCGCAAGTTCTGCTAAGGTTGGAATA
>NZ_JAEQCX010000194.1:0-7113 GCF_020738035.1 Microcoleus sp. PH2017_28_MFU_U_A | reverse complement strand
TATTCCTGTAGTTTTAGGACTGTGGACTAAAATTACCAACGTAGATGTCTAACATTGACTACTTTTGGGTAGCTTTGTCCAGGTTTTTACGAGCGGTTAATCAAAAAATCACCTTCAAACCATCCGTTAAATCGGTTACAGAATCGGCGGTCGAACTTCCTTCGGCATTCTACTATATTTCTCAGAAAGCTATCCGGGTAATACAATGAGATTGAGAAACATAGAAAACAGGGAAACCTTGTCAAACCTCACCAATAGGATGAAACTTATGCGTGTAACTACTGTTACGATTTTCAGCGTGCTCGCTCTGCTAGCTCCAGGGCTGACTAAAAAGGCAAATGCAGCCTTCGAGTCTAAACCCTTTGTGCAGGAACAGTACCGCAGAGACTTTACAGCTCCCGCCGATCCGGGTGCGTCAGTACAGCCCGAAGCAACTACCCAAGGAGATATGTTTAACAAGCCTTTTTATGCAGGAGAGCAAAAGCCTGTGAGAAAGGAAAAAACTATCTCCGCAGGAGCAGACGGCCCAGAAGTTGCCGCCATACAGCAGCGGTTGCTGGTTCACGGTTTCGCGATCGGGACGATCGACGGTTCCTATGGTTCTCGCACCACATCCGCTGTCAGTGCCTTTCAGCAGTCTAAGCGGTTGAACTCCGACGGCATCGTGGACAAAGAAACTTGGACAGCTTTAGCCGCAGATCCGGCGCCAGCTTCTGAAAATTTGCAGGGGAATGCTCCCACTCAGAACAGCGATCCTGTTCCCGGCAATCCTGCAACTGCTCTGACTAAAGGTGCTGCCGGTTCCAAGGTGAAGACGCTACAGGTGCGTCTGGAAATGCAGGGTTACGATCCGGGCCCCATCGACGGCATTTTTGGCGCTCGCACTGCTACGGCTGTGAAGAAATTTCAGGAGTATAAGGGTTTGACTGCTGACGGCGTGGTTGACGAAATCACCTGGAAGGCGATCGGGCAAAACTAAGTAATGAGTTAAAAATACGGAAAATTGCTGTGCCTATAACTCAATAAACCCGGCGTGCAAAAATGACCGGGTTTTTGGATGTTGACTTATCGCTATGTTGTGTGTTATAATAATCAAATGTCAAAATGCGGATATGGCGAAATTGGCAGACGCGCCAGATTTAGGTTCTGGTTCCGAAAGGAGTGAAGGTTCAAGTCCTTTTATCCGCATCGCTTTGTAAGGAATGAGAATTAAATAACTTACAATTTTTATTCTTCTTGTGGGATGGGCGTCCCGCCCGTCCTTTATGGACGGGCGGGACGCCCATCCCACAAATATGTGTAAATTATTTAATTCGCGATCCTAAGACTTATGGCTATGCCATTGAGGAGTCTCGATCGATCCTCGATTAACCGGTTTTTGCTCACAAGGAAAGGCGATCGTCTCTTTCTTCAATCAGAACACCTATCCTCGCCGCCTTTAGTCTTCCATTGGTCTGATTCAACCTCCCCCGCCGGATTCGCTTGATTTTCCATTACATTAAATCTGCATTACTTTCTGTGGTCGATTGTATGCGATTACGTGCGGGTTACACTCCGTTACAATCCCAGAAACCTTGCAAACAAGGAGTTTCGAGATTGTACAAACACATAAAAATAAAGGCGGCACCCAGATTTGAACTGGGGGTGGAGGTTTTGCAGACCTCTGCCTTACCACTTGGCTATGCCGCCGTTACGTCTGAAAATTGACGTTATACGATAATACACTAAATCCTGATTATTTCAACATATCTCTCAAAAATTTCCATCGCCCAATGTTCGTTAGCGAAGCCCGCCCCTACGGGGGCTACGCCAACGAAGAGGATCGCCCCCACAACGGCATCCCAGGCTAATCTAGAAATAGCTCGATCGCCTCCGCTTTACCCGCAACAGCAGCCATGACACCAGATTCTCCCCTACTCGTCGCCCAAATCACCGACACTCACTTGTTCGCAGAGTGCGATCGACAATGGAAAGGAATCTCGACAACCCGCACCCTGCTAGCAGTTCTCGATCGCCTGCAACAGATACAGCCGCCCCCCGACTTACTGTTGCTGACAGGCGACTTATCCCAAGACGAAACACCCAAATCTTACCAGCGCCTCATCTCCCTCATCGCCCCCCTGGGAATTCCCGCCTACTGGATACCGGGAAACCACGACAACATCCCAGTCATGGCAGAAATCTTAAATCAGCCGCCGATTTCCCCAGACAAATCGTGGATGCTGGGAAACTGGCAGTTTGTGCTGCTTTCGAGTGTGGAAGCCGGATGCGACGGCGGGCGGCTTTCCCCAGACAGCTTGCAGTGGCTGGACTCTCAACTGCAACAAACGGGCGATCGATTTGTTACGATCGCTTTGCACCATCATCCGCTGGCGATCGCAAGTGAAATCATGGACAGCATGATGCTGCACAATGCCGATGAATTTTTCGCAATTGTCGATCGATACCCTCAAATCAAAATCGTCCTTTGCGGGCACATTCACCAAGAATTTCATCAACAGCGAGGCTTAGTTTCCTACTTGGGCACGCCGAGTACCTGCATCCAACTGCTACCCAAAAGCCATCCGATTGTCCTCGATACTATCGGGCCCGGATTTAGATTGCTCGAATTGGCGATCGATGGTACTTGGGAAACTAAGATTGAGCGAGTAGCCACAGAACCTGCAACAACTTGATAATTTACAGTTAAGAGGTGGTGGGTAGTTGTGCGATCGGCAAATCCAAGAATCCTCTACTAGGTTCGTAGTGAGGACTTCAGTCCGCATCAAATTGGTTAGTAGTGAGGACTTCAGTCCGCAGTAAAAATCATATAACTCAAGTCCAAACGAGCCAACCAATTTGATTGTGTTGCTTCAAACGCAAACAGCAAACAACAATATTCAGCAAGTTTCTGAACCCAAATTTACAAATCATAGAACATATTTTTTACTGAATTATATATCAAAACAGTATTAGCAAAAACACACTCAATTGTCAATCTATCAACAGATAGATATCTTTATTAAGGTCAACATTTTATGATAAGTATTGACCGTAAATTGCAGACATATTTAGAGCGCACCGACAACGAACAAAAATATATCTGACAACCTTACAAAACAGGAGAAACTTAATATGTCTCAAGTCAATGGCGTCATGATGCAGTATTTCCACTGGTACAACCCCGCTGATGGCAGCCTGTGGAATCAGCTAGCAGAATCTGCAAAAGATTTAGCAAAAATAGGCGTGACATCCCTGTGGTTGCCGCCCGCCTATAAAGGAACCGGCGGCGGGATGGATGTAGGTTACGGTGTTTACGACATATTCGACTTAGGTGAATTCGACCAAAAAGGATCGGTACGCACCAAATACGGCACAAAAGATGAATATTTGCGCGCGATCAAAGCTGCACAAGATGTAGGAATTCGGATTTATGCCGATGTTGTCTTCAACCACAAATTAGGTGCAGATGCAGAAGAAGAAGCCGAAGCCACACCCTTCAATCCAGACAACCGCAATGACACCGTAGGCGAATATCAAAAAATCAAAGCTTGGACGCATTTTACTTTCCCAGGCCGCGACAAAAAATATTCCAGCATGGAGTGGCATTGGTGGCATTTTGACGCCATTGATTACAACGTTTACAACACAGACACCCATGCCGTTTACCTGCTAAAAGGCAAAGAATTCGATCGCGGAGTAGACTTAGAAAAAGGTAATTTTGACTACCTCATGGGTTGCGACTTAGATATGGACAACCCAGAAGTCACCGGAGAATTAAAATACTGGGGCGAGTGGTATGTCGATACAACAAACGTTGACGGCTTTCGATTCGATGCCGTCAAACACGTAGCAGCAGAATTTTTCCAAGAATGGTTGGAACACGTCCGCAACTATGCCAAACGCGACCTATTTGCCGTCGGTGAATATTGGTCTTACGAAGTGGAAGCTTTGCACTACTTCATCCAAGCAACGGATGGTAAAGTATCGTTATTTGACGCGCCCCTCCACTACAACTTCCACGCTGCTAGCAAAGCTGGCAATAGCTACGACTTGCGTACCATTTTTGACAACACCCTGGTAAAAGACCAACCAACCCTCGCGGTTACTTTGGTTGACAACCACGATTCCCAACCTTTGCAATCCCTAGAATCAGTTGTCGAGGCTTGGTTTAAACCCTTAGCTTACGCTTTAATCCTGCTGCGTAGCGAAGGATATCCGTGCATTTTTTACCCAGATTATTACGGCGCAAACTATAAGGACACAGCAAATGATGGCAACGAATACGAGATTTGGTTAGACAAACATCAAGGGATTCTCGATCAATTCTTGTTCGCACGCCAAACTTATTCCTACGGGAATCAGTACGATTACTTCGACCACGCCAACACGATTGGCTGGACGCGACTCGGAGATGAAGAACATCCGGGCGGTATGGCTGTGGTACTGAGTAATGGAGGCGATGGCACTAAGTTTATGGAAGTCGGACATCCAAATCAAACTTATATTGACATCACCGAACACATCAAAGAACCGATCGCAACTAATGACGATGGTTGGGCTGATTTTAGGTGCAACGCCGGTTCAGTTTCTGTCTGGGTTCCTCAGCCCTAAGCATGACCTAAATCTTGACGGCATCCTCTATCTGAAGTAGGGTGCGCGCTGCGCACCTTACGGCTACGATCGTCCTATCCAACCATTTTTTACTTGGCTATTTCTGATTTTTGCTGATTAAAGCCTGTTCGTAGTGAGGACTTCAGTCCTCTCTTTCTAATCTTACTTTATAGGCGATCGCGCCACTAAATTATTTAAATAAAAAATTATGAAACTTGCAGAAAAAGTTGCCGTAATTACGGGCGGCGGGTCGGGCATTGGACGTGCAGCAGGAATATTAATCGCCCAAGAAGGCGCAAAAGTTGCAATTATCGATCGCATTTTAGAAACAGCACAAGAAACCGTCCGCGAGTTGGTCAATCAAGGAGGTTGCGGGCTGGCGATTGCCGCAGATGTGGCTGATTCTAAGCATATGCAACAGGCATTTGAAACAATTTTTGACGAATATCAAAGAATTGATATTGTGTTCGCAAATGCGGGGATTAATGGTGTCTGGTCGCCGATAGAAGAAATAGAACCGGATGAATGGGATCGGACAATTAACATCAACCTCACAGGAACTTTTTTGACGGTTAAGTATGCTGTTCCTTATCTCAAAAAACAAGGAGGTTCCATCGTCATTACATCATCGATTAACGGCACCAGAAGTTTCAGGAAAGTTGGCGCTACAGCTTACGCTTGCAGCAAAGCAGCGCAGGTAGCTTTTGCAAAAATGCTGGCGCTAGAACTTGCACCCAGCCACATCAGAGTCAATGTGATATGTCCGGGTGGAGTGCTGACTGCGATCGATCAAAGTACCGTTAAGCGCCATCTCGATCGCATCCTAGTCCCGGCTGATTGTATTAAAGATGTGATTCCGTTGACTGATAATACCGCAGGTTCCAGCGAAGAAATCGCTCAATTAGTTTTATTTTTGGTGTCCGATGCCTCCAGCTTTATCACAGGTACTGAAGTCTGGATTGATGGCGGCGGTTCTTTGATTTAAAATCTGATATTATGCAAGTTTATAGGACTTACACATGGGTATCGAGAAACCGGGTTTCTTCCCTAATTCCTCGCTACTAAACCCTAATTTTTCTAAGAAACCCGGTTTCTAACCCGCCGCGCGCAATTCATATTTGATAAATATTCCCCCCAATTCTCCATTGTTTGACAGCAGTTTGCAATCTCTGCGGTAGCCAGTTATCGTACTGAGGATAAACAGGCAAACGCTGCACGAGTTGCCATTCGGCTGCTGCTAAAATTTCTGTTAAAGTTTGGTGTTGCAGGTGAGGATAATCTGGATTAACTTCATCCAGTGGCCCAATTCCACCTAAATCTCTCGCACCTGCTTCTAAACAAGCTAGCAATATTTGGGGCTGTGCAACTAAATTCGGCGGAATTTGTAGGGCGATTTCAGATGGTAAAATGCTGCGGGCGATCGCAATTACTTGTGGCATTTTTGTAGTATCAAAAACTTCGCCGTCCCAACTTTGCTTGTTTCCCGGACTGTGAGGCTGCAAAATAACTTCTTGAATGTGATTGTAGCGCGAATGAATCCGGGCGATCGCCTCCAACGTCTCAATCCAATCCGCCTCAGCTTCCCCAATTCCCAACAGCAAACCAGTGGTAAACGGAATCTGCAATTCCCCAGCCCATTCTAACTGTTGCAGCCGCAGCGCCGGCACTTTACTCGGTGCGTGTCGGTGAACCGTTTTTAACAAATTGGGGGACAACTGTTCTACCATGAGCCCCATCGAGACATTCACCTGTTTTAACTGTGCCATCTCCTCAAAGCTGAGCGGCCCCACATTAGTATGCGGTAAAAATCCGAGACTAAGTGCCAGTTCGCACAAATCGTAAATCCGCTGAAACCAGGCTTTGCGCCGTTGACTCTGGGGATGTACCTCGCCGCTGAGGATCAGAATTTCAATTACACCTTGAGGAAGCAGCAATTTGAGCTGTTTTTCGGCTTCTGTGAGTGTCAGCCAAGGACTTTGCAGCGGTTCGGCCCGAAAATTGCAATAGGTGCAGCGATTGTAACACTCGTAGGTGGGAACCAACGTATAGGCAGGGCTGTAGGTGACGGTGCGGGACATTCCTTGAGATTTTTATCGATCGGACTTACGCAATAACATATATATCTCACTGGGAGTTTTGCGGTTGGCGATCGCGCTCCTTCATTTATCTTAACACTCACGCCAGTCCCGAATCTCGTTATCAGCTAAATTATGAGCATTTTTTTCTTGGTGCGATCGCCTGTAAATTCCCCAGTCTGCTTTTGAATTCCCCATACAGCAAGCTTTGGGATAAATATAAGTATGGCTTATACCAGTTATAAGAAAAACTGTGCTTAAAACCCCTTTACAAACCGAAATAAAAGCTTTATATTTATTTACATGGCGGAACACAAAGCCGTCACGAACATTGAAAACCAAATAAAGCAATCATAAAACCATGACAGCAACCTTACAGCAGCGCGAAAGCGCCAACCTGTGGTCGCAGTTTTGCAACTGGGTCACCAGCACCGACAACCGCATT
>NZ_JAEQCX010000050.1:0-40230 GCF_020738035.1 Microcoleus sp. PH2017_28_MFU_U_A | reverse complement strand
GGCTTGTTGAGTCAACCGCACTTCTTTAACCAAATACAGATGTTTAACGATTGACGACAGAGCTGCAAGCTGGAAAGTACCTGTAGGTGTCATCACCCTCAAAACGTAGTTGTAACTGAGGCTGGCTATCTCTTCACCTTTAGGTACTGGTTGTCCTGTTATGTCCGGTGATTGGTGGATAGCACTTTTAACCAATCTCGATACTAATCGCGTAAGCGAAGCAGACCGAAGGTATCGCCCCAACATCCCCAAATCATGACAACTCCCATCACCCAGTAGGGACACGACACAGCGCCGTGTCCTTAATCGTAGCTTATCGACGACAGCCTTCGGCGATCGCCCTTAACACCGCTAGCCGCACTTCAGGATGCGATTTTTCAAGGCCGTTAGCCCGAAAAATCCAGTGTCCGCCGCCCGCGTGCTCGATCGCAATCTTCTGTCCGTCAGGCAAAACGATTTGCCACCAATTCAACACAGTGGCTTTAATCAGTTGGCACTGAATCTGGGTCAATTGAGCCTCCATCAGCTTCAGTTGACGCATGATTGGGTTTTGGGCAGATGACTTCATTATTTTGTTCCTGAAATAAATTGGATAGTTTCTCGACTGGAATTTCTGTTTGCTTATTTTTCAGCTTATTTTCACTTGGAGAGCTTTTCGCTTTTACTTTACCTTCCGAACTTTTCGCCTTCACCTCCCTTTTACCACCTTTTGGCTCATTTTTTACTCCAAAACCTTTAGATTTAACTTTGGCTGGAGCAGAATTTGAAATCTGTTCCGCTGCGGGCTTCTTAAACTCCGCGTCCAATTGGTCTAAAATCTCCTCTTGTTCGGGAGTGTGTTCCGCCGGCTGCTCTACAATTCTGGGGTTGTATTCGTCAACCAGCCGCCCCAAAAATTCCGAAATTGACATTCCCGCAGCGGCTGCTTTTTTGGTCAACAGGGCGTAGGTGTCGGTTTTAATCCGAATTTGTTTTAACCTGAGGTTGGGATTGTTGTCAACTGTTTCGGCTATCGTTATTGCTGTAATCCTTTCTTTGGGGATGACATCCACAACTTCTTGCCACTTTTCCTGTAAAGCACAGTCGCCGTATTGATCTGTGACTGCGTGTTTGAACAAGGGGACAACTTGAGCGACGCAGCTAGGCAAAATCTCAAATCCGGCTTTTATTAAGCGCAGGCAAATTGCCGCAGATTTGATAATTTGCGTGCAATAAAAATACTGTCTGCCTAAGGCTTGTTCGCAGTAAATTTTGAAAGTTTTGAACTTGTCTTTGTACAAGCGCAGTTTTCGGATCGCGTCCAGCATGATCCCTTGTCGCACGTAGTCGAGGAATCCTCTTTTTATTTCGCCTGTCAGATACTCTAAATCGTGAAAGGGCGATTGATTCTGGATTTCTTCTTCAAAGTCTAGCAGCGGGCCTGCGAAGTGAAAGTTGGAGGCGATATCGCCTAGGTAGAAGTTGTCGGTAGATGTGGTCATGATCGGGAAGGGGTCGAGAAAGGGAACGATAGCACGGAAGTTGGGCGATCGCAAAGTGGAATTTTTGGTCGGGATTTTTGGTACAATTTTGAGTTGGGCTGTGTTGTAAGGTCGATCGACCTTTTACATCGCATCACCTCAAGGCGGCTATTCAAACTTGGACGTTTGGACTGTTCGGCCTGACCGACCGACTTGTGTTATGTCGCTTTTGTCTCATTATGAGATGTCGATTTAATTTTGTCAAGTATGACATCTCAATTTGAGATTTTATGTTACAATGTCATCAAGAAAAGAACGAAGACAGGAGGGCAATTCACCATTGGAAGCCCTAAGAATCAACAAAACAGACTTATCACAAGATGAGTTTGCTTTTAGATGCGGGATTCCGCGGGCCACATATCATAGATGGATATCTGGAGCCACAGAACCAAAATTTTCTCTCTTTCAGTTGAAAGCTATTTGCCGAGAACTAAAAATAGAAAAAATAGATGAACTTCCAGAGAGCTTTGGGCCGAATTAGCAATTAAATTAAACCAACAGATACAATTTTGAGTTGGGTTGTGCTTTCAGGCTTGCCGGCTGCTTGCTATGCCTTTATTCGTAGTTTAGTCAGGCTTCCTGTCTTTGTCAAGGGTAAACTACGAAACATTCTGCATAATGAATCAAGAAGTACGGGATTTATACGAAATGAGCCTTGCGGAAATTAGAGAATACAGGGGCTTTAGTCGCCGTGAGCTTAGCCTGCAACTGACGGGGAAAGTCTCTGAAGATACTTTGTATTCCATAGAAAAAAGAAAACAAAAACCCAGAGTTGATACTGCAATAGCCATTTGTACAGCCCTAAATATTAGCTTGAAACAGTTCTGTCACTCGATCGGGCTAGATGTGTCAGGACTTGTTGATGATTACGTGCCGCCGAGGGACAGCTAACCAACAGAGCGAAGTTTTGGTCGGGATTTTTGGTACAATTTTGAGTTGGGCTGTGTTGTAAGGTCGATCGACCTTTTACATGGCACCACCTCCTCGGAGTTCAGAGAAAGGGGCTTAAAGTATGCACTCAAACCCCAAAAATAGGCTCTTGTATGCCAGCACAATTGATAGACAGCACAAGCAAGGCGGTTATTAAAACCTGCACGTTTTGAACTTGAAGGCTCGCCGACCACCTTCTGCCATGTCCGTCACTTACAACTTTAGTTGGATAATTCTAATTTGTCAACTAAAGTTGTATAACTTTAGTTTAAATGAATCAAGATATAGACTATCTCAAACCAGAAACTATTCAAGAAGCTATCCAATTGGCTGAAGCTACGCAGGAACAACTAGCCCGAAACCTAGGAGTTTCTCTAAATACAGTGAATTCCTGGGTTAATTGTCGGAAAATGCCACGGGCGGATAATTTTTTCGCCCTATGCAGGGAGTTAAAGCTTTCGCCCAAAACCGTCGCTAGATTGCTACGCATCGATATCTCCAACATTCCTGACGATATCCCTTTGGTAAAATCGCCCTCACGATCGGACAACTAACAAGCACAGGGAAGTCATGGTCGGAATCTTTGGTACAATTTTGAGTTGGGCTGTGTTGTAGGTCGATCGACGATTGACATCGCATCACCTCCTCGGAGTTCAGGGAAAGGAGCTTGAGGTATGCACTCAAGCCCCAAAAATACTAAGGGTTATGCAGGTGCATAATTGATAGACACTACAAGTGAGGCGGTTATTCAAACCTGCATTTTGATCGAAGGAGGCTTGCCAGGCCGCCTTTGTTTTGCCTATCTACTAGCAGTTTAGTGCCAGATACCAACTTTGTCAAGCACTATTTTGCTAGCAATTAATTGCTATAGTTAATGGAAGCTGAAGACCGAGAAACGATAACCTTGAAAAACCTGAGAGAAAGTGCAAATTTGACCCAACCCGAACTTAGTCGTCGAATGGGGGTAGGAATTCGCATTATTGGTGATTGGGAACGAGGAGAAGCCATTCCTCGCTTCGATCGCGTCATTGCTCTGGCGCGGGAGCTAGGCGTACCTCTAAAAACACTTGCTAGATGTATGGGATTAGACGTAGCCAAAATTCCCGATGACCTACAAGCATTAAGTGTACTTCATCTTTCGACGGAGGTCAAGAAGCCAGAATCAGTGAAACAAGCTTCATGTATTAGGGAAGAAAATTCGCAAGAAAAGGAAAAGTCTCCATTAAGGCTTCTCAGAGAACAAGCTGGGCTAACCCGCCCTCAAGTCAAACAACATATCGGCGTTTCTGAGCGGATGCAAGCTGACTGGGAATCAGGAAAGTCTATGCCAACTGTTGAAAACGTGGCTGCACTGGCTAACCTATACCAAGTTTCTCTAAAAACTATGTTTGAGCTTTTAGGATTAGACGTAACTAAAATTCCCGATGACTTATCCAGTAGATCGCGAGGGCGATCGGACAAATAACGCGCAGGGGTTAATTCTTAGGTACGTAGTTGCGCTTCAGCGCTCTTTCCGATATCCCAAAAAGAGCGCTGAAGCGCAACTACGTACCTGGGAGCCCTTTGATCCCTTAATCGGTAATTTTCCCTCTCAGAGCCTTAATCTGCCCTCGCTTGGTTTTGCTGTCAAGACGCTTGCGCTGGGAACTACGAGTCGCTTTGCTGGGTTTGCGCCTTTTCGGGATGACGATCGCACTTTTGATCAATTCTTGCAGCCGCCTCAAAGCCTCCTCGCGGTTTTGTTCCTGGCTGCGGTGCTCCTGTGCTTTGATGATAATCACACCTTCGGAGGTGATTCGCCCATCGTTGAGTTGCAATAAACGCTCTTTGTAGCGATCGGGTAATGAAGAAGCTGGGATATCAAAGCGCAGGTGAATAGCACTCGCCACCTTATTTACATTTTGTCCGCCCGCGCCTTGGGAGCGAATGGCGCTAATCTCAATTTCGCGATCGGCAATAAATACTGTGTTGGAAATTTCTATCATGATTTATTGATAATTCTTAGCTGTCAGGATGAATTCGATGAGTTTTTTTCTATCCCATAACTCTACGTCGTTAGATTTGGCAAGTTTGCAAGCATTTTCTGTAAATCTGTTGTTGGTGATGACTCTGCCTTTATTTCCGTTGTAATGTCTGACGGCTCCTGCTACTTCTTGAACTGCTTTAATCCCAACTGGATTTTTGCTTCTTTTTGCTTGAACTACTGTTTTCGATCCGTCTTTGTACAAAATCAAATCTGCTCCATAATCTTGACTGTCTTGAGTTAAAGTGACGCTATAACCACAGTTTCTAAAATGGACAGCTAGAAATTTTTCAAACTCTTTGCCAGTCATTGCATCCACTTCGAGAATACCGCTGTCTGATAAAAGTTTTTTTGATTCTTCTTCTTTAATTGTATCAAATACCAATGCTGCAATATCACCGATAATGGCAGCGGCTCTTACTAGAAAAGGTTTCATAAAATTACACTTACTTTAAAGAGATATCTATAGTTTATAATACAAAGTGGCGAGTTGTTCGTATAGACGAGGTTGAAGACTATGACGAAATCGCATGATATCATTCGAGAACAAGACCGGAGATTGGGAGAATTAATGGCGATCCTCTTCGAGGGCTTCGCTAACGTCCGTCAGCGATTCCTGGATGCAGGCGGCGATCCCCGACACCCGCCATCAGGTTTAAAAGGCGATGATTACATGACAGACGCAGAAAGACAAAAAGCACTCACGATCGCCCGATCGCTCTTTAACGACGAATATATTAAAAGCTATCTCAAAAACAAACGTCAAAACAATTTGCAACCCCAGATTAATTAGTAAGGTGCGCCGAAACGCACCCTACAAAAACTAATTAATCAGCAGTACCAGTTTGCAGCGACTCTTTAGCAGCCTGAGTCCACTCTGAGTGGAAGAATTCACCGCGCGGTTTGTCGGTGCGCTCGTAGGTGTGAGCCCCGAAATAATCGCGCTGAGCTTGCGTCAGGTTTTGCGGGAGTCGATCGCGCCGATAGCTGTCGAAATAGTCCAGGGACGCGCTGAAGGCCGGTACAGCGATACCCAGCAGGCTAGCCGTAGATAACACTTCGCGCCAAGCTGATTGGCGATCGAGAATGCTCTGTTTAAACTCTGGCGCTAACAGCAAATTCGGCAGTGCGGGATCGTCCTTGAAAGCTTTTTTAATCTTGTCCAAAAATCCAGCCCGAATGATACAGCCGCCCTTCCAAATGCGGGAAATTTCGCTCAAACTCAAGTCATAATTATACGACTTTGAGGCCGCGCTCAACAGCGCCATACCTTGGGCGTAGGAGCAAATTTTCGAGCAGTAAAGAGCATCCCGAACTTTGTTCACAAACTCTTTAGGATCGCCTTCGTACTTGGTGGTAGGCCCCGTCAGTTGTTCCGAAGCTTTGACGCGCTCTGCTTTGTAAGAAGACATGATTCTGGCATTCACAGCAGCGATAATTGTGGGAATGCTCACGCCCAATTCCAAAGCACTCATTACAGTCCAGCGACCAGTACCTTTTTGACCGGCAGCATCCATAATTACCTCAACTAAGGGTTGCTTAGTTTCCGGGTCAATGTATTTGAAAATATTAGCCGTAATTTCAATCAAAAACGAGTTGAGTTCGTCAGTTGTATTCCATTCGGCAAAAACTTCCTGCAACTCCTGGCCGCTGAGTCCACCGACGTTTTTTAGCAAATCGTAGGCTTCAGCAATGAGCTGCATATCCCCGTACTCAATACCGTTGTGCACCATTTTCACATAGTGACCGGCACCGCCAGGGCCGATGAATGTGACGCAGGGGCCGTCATCTACTTGAGCCGCTATTTTGACGAGAATTGGCTCTAATTCCTTGTAGGCTGCCAGCGTGCCACCGGGCATCATGCTAGCGCCATTCAGTGCGCCTTCTTCGCCGCCGCTAATGCCCATGCCGACAAATCCCAGTCCGGCAGCTTCTAAATCTTTGGTGCGACGTTCGGTGTCATCGTAGAGGGAGTTGCCGCCGTCAATAATCATGTCATTGGGGTCTAGCATGGGTTTGAGCTGGTCAATTACCGCATCTACGGCTTTGCCAGCTTGTACCATGACTAAGATTCTTCGAGGACGTTCTAGAGCTTCGACGAATTCCGCCAGAGTCTTGGTGGCTACAATGTTTTTGCCCTGGGCCCGTTTTGCCATGAATTCGTCGGTTTTGGCTGCTGTGCGGTTGTATACCGCTACGGAGAAGCCTCTGCTTTCGACGTTGAGGGCTAGGTTTTCGCCCATAACTGCTAGACCGATTAAACCAAAATTTTGCTTTGCCATAAAAATACTCGGTAAGTGGGAAACTCAGAGTCTTTAGACCTGAGAGGGAATTTACTCTTTGTGGAACAGGCCGGAAAGCCTGTTAAGCGAGCATGATGCAAGATGTCAGTTTAAGTGTATTTTTATATTCAAAAAATTGATGTTTGGTGAATCACTAGGGTTTTTTTAAGATTTAAGCGATATTAGCGATATTAAAGAGAGCGGTGAGGGATAATGAGACGGATATTAATTCGATCGCAGTAACGATAGATACAGATAAGCGGACATTTTGAGGAAAATTTAGGAGACTGTTGTAATTATGGAAGATTTGCAGTATCTGGCAGCCTGGGTGAAGGAGCAACACGCTCGGGAGTATATTTTGACTTGGCTGCTGAGTCAACAGGGGCTGTGGTGGTCGGATGGAGAGATTTATCAGGCGGTTTTGCAAAAGTCGGGAAAGCTGTTGAAGGCTTACGTGCAAAAACGGCAGGCTGGAGAGTTGTTTGAGGGGATTTCTGAGAAGTTGGTGGGAGATGAGAATTGGGATGATTTGGTGATCAGTTTGGGGCGAATTGTTGCTGTTTATCAGGAGGAATTGGTGAAGTTGCAAGAGCGCGATATGCGGGGGGATGGGCTAAAAAAAAAGTCAATTAGCCAACCTGTAAGTGGAGATTCTTTGTCGGTGTTGGAGGTGCAGCAAGCTTTGCCCGATCCTTATGCGGATACGCTGACTGGGAGATAGTCAGTTGGCAGTTGGCAGTTGGCAGTTGGCAGTTGACAGTTGGTGATTAGTTATTGGTTATTGGTTATTCGTAGCAGGCAAAAAATAACAATAATATCGTTTCTGGTTGCATCGGAATAGTCAGTGCTGTCCCCGCTCGCTACCCCAATAGCGAGCGGGGACAGCACTACATAATTCGGATGTCACCCGATTTGATATACAAAATAACCAATAACTAATAACAAGCAACCAATAACCAATATCTAAATATAGCTGCTAGCTTGACGGGTAAACATTGAATGGTATATTTCGCCCAATTCTATCAATTCGTCGTGAGTTCCGATTTCGACTATTTTACCATTTTCCATCACGGCGATGCGATCGGCAATTTTGGCCAATCCCAACCTGTGGCTGATGACAATCGTGGTTTTCCCGGCGGCGATTTGGCGGAAGATGCTGTAAATTTCGTGTTCTGTCTTGGGGTCGAGGGCGGCGGTTGGTTCGTCAAAAATTAGGACTTCGGCTGTATCAAGCCGCATTAAGGCGCGGGCGATCGCAATTCTTTGCCACTGTCCCCCCGATAAGTCTATGCCGTCTTCTAATTGTTTCCCCAACGGTGTCTCTAAACCTGCGGAAAGACTATTGACTTTTGCGCTAATTCCTGCTTCGGAAATAGCTTCGTTAATTGCGGTGTCATCCGACAGTGAAAGCAAGTCGCCAAAACCGACGTTTTCGCGCACTGTGGAGGGGAAACGGGCGTAATCTTGCATGACAACGGCGATGCGCGATCGCACGTATGCTAGAGGGTACGATCGCAAATCTTTGCCATTCCAGGCGATCGTACCACTTGTCGGGTCGTACAGGCGACCGAGGAGTTTGCCAAGAGTCGTCTTACCCGCGCCATTTTCCCCGACAAGCACTAGCATTTCACCCGGATTAATGGTTAAGTCGATATTTGCGATCGTGCTTTTAGTGCTACCGGGATAGCAAAAAGATAAATCCTTAATCTCGATACCAATTTTATCTTTTGTGGCACGGGCATCTTGCCCGTGATCTGATACTTGATTTGTGGCACGGGCATCTTGCCCGTAATCTTCTAAACTAGGCAAGCGAGATGCCACATTCACCAGCGGAGACTGCAACTCGGGTTTGAGATCCAAAAGTTGAAAAATCGGACTGACGCCGAGGGAAATATCGTACAAATTAGTGTAATTACCAATCAGTAATTGCAAACTCGTCTCTACTTGGACAATCAAACCAGAATACAGCGCCAAATCTCCCAAAGTGTAGCGCCCTCCCAAAGCTCCCATCACCACATAAACAAATGGCAAGGCTACACCTATTCTACTAAATATCGACCACAAAAGTACAACAATCGCTCCTTTTTTTCGCACTTGCTGCATCTCGCTAAAAAACTGCAAATACTGACCATTCCAGCGTTTGAGCCAAAGTTCCTGCAACCCAAACAAACGCAATTCTTTAGCATATTCTTCCCCTGTCAATACCGTAGCGGATAAGTTCATCTCGCGAGTGATTTTAGCTTGCTTTTTTTGAACTCTCCAGATAAGTTTGAGATATTTTCTTTCAATGTGAATTGAGGGAAGTGATGACACCACCATCACCACAGGAACCCACCAAGCTATTGATGCAGCCAGGCCGATCGAGGGAATGAAGATACAAATTCCCGTGATTGTCATGCTGATGGTGAAGGCTAGTTGCTGTACTTGTTTAACTCCGGTTTTGGCAAGTTCTAATATGTTTAATAGTTCGGGGTTTTCAAACAGGGCGATATCGTCAAAATTGGCGACTTTTTCGAGGACTTGTCCTTCAACTCCGCCTTGCACGCGATCGCGCAAAGATGTTGCTGCAAAAGAACTCATGGTTTCGATTGAATCGCTGACTAACTTGAGAGTTAAGACTCCGACAATACTCCACAGCAAGATTGGGTGGGAAAGCATCAAAGCTAAAGGTTGTGCCGTTTGGGTTCGTGACAGCAACCGAGATACTTCATCAATGATTAGTTTATCTAAAACAAGCACGCCAGATGGGGCGGCACCGCGGATGATGTTGAGTATGATTAAATTGCGGAGTTCGATCGGTGCGGCTTTGATTATCAGGCTTAGGCTGCGCCGCAAAGCTTGGAATGTGGTGATTTGGATGGGTTGCATAGTTTGTGGGTAGGTGTCGGGTCTACTCATCCCCTCCCGTTATATTATAGATGATGAGTTGATTAATTGTCGTTGGCGAGCGCATAATTTCTCTTTTTTTTTCTCAATTTTCCCAGGTTGGTTGAAAATTTACGATCGCATTCATAGCTCGTTGTAAACTGGGGGAATTAGTCTGTGCTGACGCAACCTGCCAACTTTGATTGACAAACTGGATGAGTTGACCGTTGTAGTCTTTACCAATTTTTGCGGTACTATTACGATCGGGGACAATCCCCTCCCGCAGATTTCGCTTCCTTGACTTTTTAGCCAGAGTGATTAAAAGCTGTTTGGGATCGGAAATTCGATCCACATCGCCAGGAATTAAGTCTACTGAAATACCCAGAAATTCGGCAAATCCCTCCCGATGTGCAAGTAACCACGCTTCCACTTCTTTAACCGCAATCCGAAACAGCAGATTAGGATGTTTTGGTTGAGTTAGCCACTCGGAAAGAATTACTAGCGGACAGTCTGCATTATCCAAATCAGTTAATACTAAGTATGGCATTCCCTTCGCCGCATGATTTAATCCAGGAAGAATCTTTTTGATTTTGCCATATCCTCTCTGGTTCAAGCAATTTCCCACTGAAAATCGACGTTGAGACTGTTTAAGCATTTCTTTAAGAACTGCTTCACTCAGTACATCCTCAAACACTAAATTGATGGGAATATCCGTCATTTGAATAAACTGAGTTGTTCGATGGCGGGCGGTGCTGTGAGAGGAAGTGCAGCATCAGCTATACTTAAACCTCCTTCTAATAGCATTGTTATTTGTTCGTTACTAGAGGCAAGTTTTACTTGAGTTCCTTCAGCAGTCGGTGTCATTAGCAGCACCTCTTCGCCGCCAATGCCTTTGTCTGAGAGCAAATCGGCACTATGGGTACTGAGAATAACCTGTCGCTTTCTCGGACGCTGAAGGCGATAAATCAGAGACGGTAGATTGCTAACAATCGCCGAATTTAAGGAGAGTTCTGGTTCTTCTAGTAACAATAATGAATCAGTTTCTAACAGCGACCAAAGCAAACCAATTAACCGTAACGTTCCGTCAGAAAATTGGTCTTCCCGTTGTTTCCCCGCTCCGGGCCGCCAATGTTCGTAAACAGCTTCTAAATGCGGAACTCCCATCACATCTTTGGTATCTGTGAGGTTTTTCAATTGTGGTACAGCTAACTTTAAAGCATCTTCAATTTTTTTTAATCGTGATTTTCGGGTTTTTTCGGGAGTTTTAGCAACTCGCTCTAAAAAAGTTCTACCAAAAGGATCTTCGGAAAGTCCAGGAGTAGCAAAAGCTTCGGGATGACGAACTAACTGAGGAATTAAATGTAAATATAAAATCGATTCTAAAAATTTAGCAATTTCTCTAAATTCTGCATTAGCATTAATTTGCTCTAAATAAGTCTGGGTGAGACGTAGCTCATCGTTCTCATCTTCTTGAGTAGGGCGATCGATAATTTGCCGATCGCCCTTCCAAACTCGCTCGTAGGCAACAATCGGCTCATTTTTCCCACCTTTTTTCTGTTTAATTCCCAGCCCATACCTCCATAATGGCTGTTCGGAATTAGATTCTGAAAGGTGAATTTCTATTTCTACATCGGGATATCGACGTGCATAAAGACTGCGAATTTTTGAGACGCCGCCTCGATCGCTCACGGCTTTCTGCAATCCGCCTCCTGCTTTGGCCAGATCCCGCAAAAAGCGCAATGAATCGAGAAAGTTTGACTTACCACAGGCATTCGGGCCTACCAGAAAAACGCGATCGCGCAACTCAACATTCACTGACTGAAAATTGCGCCAATTTTGCAGAACTATATGGGAGATAATCATTATTTTAACCTAATCAAGAAATACTTAATCATAGAGTTAATTTTTACTAGCGTTTTAGTGAGAATCAGAATTGTCAGGATTGATTAGTGAGTAGCTGCTTTCAAAAAGATCCAGATAGGGTTTGTAACGATAAAGTCTGTTGCGTTGCCAACCTGTGACTTCATCAAGCAAAGCAATTTCTACAAATTTATCGACTATTTTCCTAGCTGTTGCGTAACTACATTGCAATTCGTTTTCTACTAAACGAATATTCACGATTGGGTGCTGGAAAAGTATATCTAGCAAGCGCAAACCATAACTGCTACTGGAAATTTGCTGACCGATAATTTCGCGGTGATTTTCGCGCATTTCCAGAATAGAACGGGCTGTAGTTGTTGCTGACTGGCTGACTTCAAAAATACCTTGAAGAAAAAACTTTAACCATCCTTCCCAATCTCCATGAGTGCGAATTGCCATCAGGCGATCGTAATACTCTATTCTGTGAAACTTTAGATAATGACTGAGGTATAGTAAAGGCTTTTGTAGGATTCCTTGCTGACAAAGCAGAAAAGTAATTAGCAATCGTCCAATCCGTCCATTTCCATCTAAAAATGGGTGTATTGTTTCAAATTGAGCGTGAGCTAATCCGCAATGAATCAGTACAGGTAAAGAATTGGTATCGTGCAAAAATCTCTCTAGGTTGTCGAGAGATTGGTGCATTTCTGCAACTGTTGGAGGTACATAGGCCGCAGTACCCAGGTTACAACCTTGAGGGCCAATCCAATTTTGACTTTTCCGAAATTCTCCCGGTGTGCGATCGCTTCCTCGCACGTCTTTGAGTAATTCTGTATGAATTTCTCGCAGCAAGCGCAGACAAAGTGGAAATTCTTGAAGCCGCTTTAAACCGTAGTTCATGGCGTTAACGTAGTTAACAACCTCTTGCACATCTTTAAAGCGTTCTTGACCTTTGACATCAATTTCATATTGAAGTACGTCCTCTAGGGTGCTTTGCGTTCCTTCAATTTGCGAACTAAGAACGGCTTCCTGACGGACGTACATCGCTACGAATAGGTCAGGGTTGGGCAAAATAGAGGTAGCACCGTCTAGTCTTCCTAAAGCCCGATCGGCATTGGAGAGCAAGCGATGAAGCTCTGCGTCCATTTTAATGGGCGGTTCGGGAGGGAGGGGCGCTGGAATGAAGGCGCTGTATCCTTCAGTTTGTTGGACGTATCGACCAGATCGCATCATTGGGTGACGGAGGGACAAAGGTTGAGGTCTTGTTATCTTATGTTATTCCAGTGAAATAAGACGGCGGTCGCGGAATCTTATTATAGCAAAAGTCTTTTTAGTATAATAAGATTGCCAGGACAGGCCAACTCGATCGCAATACGAGGATACAGCAGTGCTGTGTCCCTACGGATATGGTTGAGACAGGAGGACACAGCAGTGCTGTGTCCCTGCGGATATGGTTGAGAACCTTGCGTGACATACCCGGCACTCATTTTGTAAACAAATAGAGTGCAGGCTTCCTCTTTCAACGGGAGAGCCTCGACGCGAGCCATCTCTAAGCTGGTCTTATCCTCCCTCCGTAGGTTTTACTCACCTTTATTTTATGTGGTACTTACTAGCAAGATAATTACTTATCTTTTCCGGCAGACTCCCTGTGTCCCAAGGAGTAGAATTGTTGATTTTTTCACCCATCCATCAGCTCTTTTATGGCTTAGCGGGATATTGGGGCTACCAGTCAGAAACTGATAGGTGGTGTCTAGCCTTTATACAACGGAAAGTTCGCCCACCACGGCTACTCTTGTCATCTCCGGTTAGTTCGATCCTATCATGGATTCGCTATCGCTCAATTTCTTTGCTGCTCGTTTTCATCCCGTCACTCATCCTGTAAACGGATAGAGTGCGGGACTTCCCACTCGTATTAGTTAAAATATCAAACGCCGCACCGTGCCATCATCTGTAAATTGCTGTTCCCCAATCCCCACAACTTCGACAGTAATTTCGCGCTCCGAAATCGCAAATTCCCCCTCCCGCGCCGCAATTTCAACTATCATTTTTCGCCCTTCCAAATACACCTTGTAATTAGTCGTAGCCCAGACAGCTTGTTCGTACTCAAAACTGTGTCCATCGTCCTCATAAAGCGTCCATTCACCAGTTCCGGGCCAAATTCGCATTTTCAATGAATCGATCGCCCTTTCCTCAACAAATTGCCTCACAGGCGCTAACGCAATTATCCCCCCACCGCGCGCGTACAACGGCATTCTCTCCACAGGTGCATCAGCCAAAATGTGCGTCGGGCCCTGATAGCATTCGCCCGTCCACCAATCGTACCAAGTCCCCTCCGGCAAATACACGGCGCGATGCTCAACTCCCTGTCGGTAAACGGGTGCAGCCATCAGCGATGGGCCGAGCAATACTTGATCGTAAAGGTGATAAGTTGTACGATCGCGCGGAAAGTGATAAAGTAGCGGTCGCAAAATCGGTGTTCCCGCGATCGCAGCTTCCCAAAACAACGTGTAAATGTACGGCAATAACTGATAGCGTAAATTGATGTATTCGCGGCAAATCTGCTCAGTGCGATCGCCAAAAACCCACGGTTCATGTTGCGCTGTCGTCATCGCCGAATGACCGCGCATCAACGGATACAGCATCCCCATCTGCATCCACCGCGCGAACAATTCAGCCGTTGCATTCCCCGCAAAGCCGCCGATGTCGCAACCGACAAAGGCGACGCCGGAAAGCCCCATGTTGCAAAGCATTGGTAGCGACATTTCTAAGTGTTCCCACTGCGATTGATTGTCGCCCATCCACACGGAGGAGTAGCGCTGCACCCCCGCAAATCCCGATCGCGTCAACACAAAAGATCGATCGCCCCCTCGGACTTTTTGCAACCCTTCCGCACAAGCTTTCGCCATCATCAACCCGTACAAATTGTGGGTTTCGGCGTGAGTTGTGCGATCGAATTCCGGGCCCTGCGGTGCATCCAGCGGAAACCAAATGTGTTCGCCACCATCGCCAAAAGGTCGATCGGCGATCGCAGGTTCGTTCATGTCGTTCCAAATCCCCGCAACGCCCATATCTGTCAGGCTTTTGTGCAATTCGCCCCACCACTGGCGCACGTCGGGGCGCATGAAGTCGGGAAACACGGCTTTGTCGGGCCAAACGTAACCGTGGAAAAGCTTTCCGTCGGCGGTGCGGACGAAATAGTCGTTTTCCACACCGCGATCGAATATTTCATAATCTGCTTCCGGTTCGTACTTGACACCGGGATCGACAATCGTCACCACTTTAAAGCCCGCTGCTTTCAAATCTGCGATCAGTTTCGCCGGATCGGGGAAGCGCTTCGGGCTCCAAGTAAAAACGCGGTAGCCGCGCATATAGTCGATGTCGAGGTGGATGACATCGCAGGGAATGCTGCGATCGCGAAATTCCCGCGCCAACTCCCGCACAACGTCCTCGGATTCGTAGCTCCAGCGGCACTGGTGGTATCCCAGCGCCCATTTTGGCGGAATCGGCATCCGGCCGGTCAACTGCGTGTAGGTGGCGAGAATTTGGGCGGGTTCCGGGCCGTAAATGATGTAGTAGTCGAGTTCCGTGTCTCTGGTTTCCATCCGCAAAACCCCTGGTGTTTCCGCGCCGATGTCGAATTGACTCCAAAATGTGGTGTTGAAAAAGATGCCGTAAGCGCGATCGGGATTCAGGGCGATGTAAAATGCGATCGCCTGGTACATTTCATCGGTGACGGAATTGTAGTCGAGGGCGTCAATTGTCCAGTTTGTCTTGACTTCGGAGAGTTTGTCGAGGAAGCCGGTGCGTTGGCCGAAACCGTAGAAGTGTTCGTCTGTTTCGATGCGCTTCCAGGCGGCGGTTGCACCTGTGCGCCATCCCATCGGGCGATCGCAGTCGCTAGCAAAGGGTTTTCCTGATTTGTCAAAGCATTCGATGGCAGGGCGATCGCGCTTGACAGAAATTGTTATTTGTGCTGTTTCAATTTCGATTTTTTCCGCTGTTTCTCGCACTTCAAAAGGTACAATTTGCCATTCTTCGTCGGGGAGAGTTACGGAGTGCGATCTATCTTTAAATTCACCTGTCGGGGACATTCGCACTCGAATTAAATTCGGCGCGAGGATGCTGATTTTGAGAGAGGAGTTGGTACAGTTGAAGTGAATTGTGCGATCGGTTTTGTCGATCGATTGTATAGAGCCAATAATTGACCAAGGCTGTTCGGTAGTTTGGAGTTTTCCGAAGTATTGCGGCATATACTA
This sequence comes from Microcoleus sp. PH2017_28_MFU_U_A, assembly GCF_020738035.1. Classification (NCBI taxonomy): domain Bacteria; kingdom Bacillati; phylum Cyanobacteriota; class Cyanophyceae; order Oscillatoriales; family Microcoleaceae; genus Microcoleus; species Microcoleus sp. PH2017_28_MFU_U_A. The sequence continues at coordinate 24,497 of NZ_JAEQCX010000050.1, read as the reverse complement.
TGAATCGAAATATTATAAATTGTCGTTTGATGAGTTAAGGGTTGTCATCTGGCAAAAGGAAGAAACAAGTAAATCAACCTCATTAAACATAAAACTCTCTCCCTATTAAAAACCCGATCTACCTGCTAAATACTTGCAAAATTTTCTGCACTCCGTTCTTTTCTAGCCTCTCAAACTGCTGCCGTTCATCAGCAGTAAAAACAGTTGTAACTTCCCGTTTATCCGACATTTGTGCTTCCAAAACTCCACGGTTGAAGAAAACAACTTCACCCGTACCAAAAAAGACGATCGCCCTTACCCGATCGCCTTTTAGCCAAAATCCCACTCCATCTCCCACTTCCACCAGGGCTTCCGATGCACTGACAATGGTTTTACCGCCATTGGTAGAACACATGATGTAGCTAATATTTTTGACGGTTTTTGTGGCTTTTTGACAGGGTTGAGCCTGAAGTTGTTTCAATTCTCGATCGTAATTTTCCCGATTCATGACAGGCTTAATTTGATTTAGCAAACAGCGATCGGGTATACCATCACCATCATCATCCATGCGGATGTCGTCCTGTTGTCCGTCGCGATCGCAATCAATCGCCGGCCCGATGATCTGTCTGCTGGGTTTCGCCGATTGTGCTAGTGCACCGCCACTGATGGCAGAGCTTAATAATAGCAGGGCGATCGGCAATAATTTGAATAGCATCATATTGAAAAAATATCCTCGGTCAAATTTTAGCACCATGCTGTTTTAATAGCTTAATAATTTGCAGATTAGAAGATTTATCGGCAATACTTAGGAATGAGAATTAAATAACTTACAATTTTTATTGTTCTTGTGGGATGGGCGTCCCGCCCGTCACGAAAGGACGGGCGGGACGCCCATCCCACAAATATGTGTAAATTATTTAATTCGCGATCCTTAGATGCTATCTCTTCATTCATGTGCTCGATAACCACCAAAGTAATATCATCAAACACCTTGACTAATAAGTGATGTTTGTTGAAGTATCTTCACAGGATACTAAGCTTGTTCGTTGATAGTTGCTGTTAACTCTGCCGGCAATTCAAACTTGCCATCGGCACCGGGTTCAAACTCAAAAACTTGCAACACAGCATCCACATTTAGCGGCCCGTAAATGTGCGGGTAATCCTCACCGGCGGCAAATTCATACTTAAGTTCAGATTCTATTTTTTCCGAGTCAATCCACAGCAGCAGCAATCCTGTTTGTCCTACAAAAAATTTATTGGCAGATTTCAAAACTTGCGGCAGAGTCGAACAGTGGATAAATCCTTCTGTATCTAACGTATCTCCGCGATAGGATTGCACTTGTTTTGCTTCTTCCCACTGTTGGCTGCGGGTGATGTGAAAGATAACGCTCATAGTTTGATGGATTTTAAGTGCGATCGCCAATTGGCAGTAAAATCTGAGAAGGACAACTCCCGCCACAACTTACTGTCAGCGTCATAATTTTAGCATCAATTAACCGCGCTGCACCCGAAGGCGCGCCAGTTCCCGGATTCACGTCATAAGCTGGAAAACAAGCGGCACTCAAACTCAGGCGCATTGAATTCAGAAACTGGCATCTTGCCCGTTCCTACCTATTTCTGCAAGAGGTATACTGAAGTCCGAACGATCTAACTTAGCGCGTTTAGCTGTTTATTTTGCGGACTGAAGTCCTCACTACAAACCTAGCACGGCACGAGTACATCCGATCGCCCGAGAACCCTCATATCTTCCTCATCGAGTTCGACTGGTGTACCGCTGCGAATTAGTTCCACAAAATCCTCGTTTGGCACCATAATGCACAAAGTGTAAAGACGTTCGCTGCCCGTATTTTCAATGACGTGAGTGCCAGTTGGAGGCACTAACAAACTATCACCCGGTTTAATACTAACTGTTTTGCCGTCGCAAGTCGCTTGCCCTCTTCCTTTGAGTACAAAAAACATTTCTACCGCAAATTGATGGCGGTTGGGAGGAGTTTTTCCGCCCGGATCGAAAATCTCGATGCAAACAGTTAATGAGGCATTCGCGGTTGCCGGATCGAAAACTATGGCTAATCTATTAGTATCCCCCGGGCTGATGCGAAATGCTTGGTAGTCTTGAGGCGATTTCATCACCGGAATCATGCACTGGTTTGTCATTTTTTTATTCTTAGTTGTGAGTTGTTATAGCTGAAGGAAGAAGGAAGAGGGAAGAGAGAAGAGGGAAGCAGAACCCAGGATTTTAGCAATTAAGAACTTCCTAACCGTCTCGGACAGTTGCTATATGTTTCGGGTGCATCTCAATGAATGCAAATATACTCGTAGGGGCGAAGCATTTCGGCAGTAAATCTCTGATTCTGGTTCATAAATTATGTGCCGAAATGCTTCGCCCTTGCCAAAATGAGATGCACCCTATGTTTCTGCTGTCATTAGTGAGCATTCAGAGTCATTAGTCCGTGGCTCAACCTCCCCAGTTTATTGCTAATGACCAATGACTAATGACCAATGACCAATGACCAATGACTAATAACTAATGACTAATGACTAATGACTAATTCCCTAGTTATTTAATTGCTTCTAACATAGCCTGAGAATCAGACAAAAACCCAAAACATTGTTTAACGTTATAAAGAGTAGCCTGCCAGCAATACTCTGGAGATGTGGTAGCTGTACAATCTTTGACTAAAATGCAGTCGTAGTTTAGAAAACAAGCATCTTGTAGGGTAGCCATGACACATTGATCGGCGTTGACTCCGCCAAAAAAAAGTGTAGTTCTTCCCAGGTTCCGTAGGATACTATCTAAAGGAGTATCCCAAAAGGCACTCATGCGATATTTATCAATGCAAATATCCTCTGGTTTCTGTTCTAATTCATCAACAACGGCGGCCGCCCAACTCCCCGCCATCAAAACAGATGCGCCGTTTTTGGGTAGCGGATCTCCCAAACCTACGCCCTCGCCCGTGGGATTGTAAACGTGGCGCGAAGCTGCGCTAATATTGAGCAAATCGGGGCGGTTTCCCCAGTTTATCCAAATAATGGGTACTGCGTGCGATCGCAATTTTGGCAGCAAATTTTGCAAAGGATTAATTGGAGTGCGCGCAGGTGTTACATCGACGCCGACGTGTGATAGCCAACCGTCGGGGTGACAGAAATCGTTTTGCATATCTATCACTAGCATCGCTGCTTTTGCTAAGTCCAATCGCAGGGTTTTCGTTTCTGTTTCTAGGGTAACAGGTTGAGGCGCGATCGGCGATCGGGTGATGTCGGCAATTTTAGCATCAACTTTCCAAGCATTTGGCGCAACGCCCAAGGTGCGGAGGCTATCTGGATTCATATTAGATTGCGACTGAAAAACCACTTCAATTTTATAACTCTTTGATTGTTGCTAACTTGCGATATCTTAAATCTTTGCTAAGATTAAGTCTCAGTATCAAACGTAACTGTTTCGATCTACTTGATGCTTTATTGAAATTAACCAAATTTAGGCAAAAAGTTTCTAGTTTCCAGGCTATTTTATCGTTCCCAGCCATAGCCTGGAAATTCCTTGCAGGAGGCTCTACCTCCAGTAAACCACAGGCGAGGCTCTTTCTCGCTTATATGCATTACCAGCCATAGCCTGGGAACGAGATTAAACGATATTTAAAAGGCTGAGAACGAGATAAAAGAAGATGATCTAGTCCTAAAATAGAAATAGATGTGAATTCACCAGAAAAGCTAAATCTATGAGTTTTACAATCCAAAATGCTTTAATTCCGGTTGAGAGTGGTTATGAAACCGCAGACGTGCAAGTGGCGAATAATTGCATAAGTGCGATCGCGCCCAATTTAGCTCCTACAGTAATAGCAATTGATGGCAAAAATAAGCTGCTGCTTCCCGGTTTTGTCAACGCGCACACGCACTCTTCTGAAATGTGGCAGCGCGGGATTATTCCGCCTTTACCGCTGGAGTTGTGGATTGGCGAACTGTACGATTTCACGCCTCTCGATCCGGAACAAGTTTACTTGAGTGCCTTGGGAACTGCGGTAGAAACATTGCTCTCGGGCGGCACAAGCGTAGTCGATCATTTAGTTTTGATTCCGGGGCAAGAATTAGAGACAATTGCTGCGGCAGTTCGCGCTTATCAAGAAATCGGCATCCGCGCTTTTATCGGGCCGTTAATTCAAGATGAATCCCTGACAGCGGGAATGCCTGCGGGCGAGGGTGGCATCGAGCACGCGGCTTACATTCGCTCGACAAATGCAACTTTGGAACTCATGGAAGCAGCTATCAAACAGTTTCACTATCCAGAAAAAGGTGTTAATATATTGCTGGCACCGACGGGAATTCAACTGTGTTCTGATGCTTTGTTTGAAGGCTGCATCGATTTGGGCGATCGCTACAATCTTTGCCTGCACGCCCACCTCTTAGAAACGCCAGCTCAAAAACAGTTAGCTCGCGAAAAATACGGCTGTAGCGCTGTCGAACATTTGCAACAAATCGGTTATTTAAGTCCGCGCACTTCCTTAGCGCACTGCGTGTGGCTGGACGATTCCGATATTGCAATTATGGCAGAAACCCAATCGACAGTCGTACACAATCCCCTCAGCAACCTGCGGCTGGGAAGCGGGATTGCACCGATTTTGAAATACCGCCAAGCTGGAGTAAACGTATCTTTTGGCTGCGACGGCGCCGCTAGCAACGACTCTCAAGATTTGCTGGAAGCGATTAAAATGGGTTCAATTCTGCACAATATTACGGATTTGGATTACCGCCACTGGATTACACCGCGCCAGTCTGTAGAAATGGCATCGCTGGGGGGAGCAAAAGGCTTGAATCTCGGCGATGAAATTGGTTCGCTAACTGTCGGCAAAAAAGCCGATTTAGTGCTGTACGATTTAACCAGTTTATCATTGTTACCGCGCACCGATCCGATTGGTTTGCTAATTTTGGGACGCCCGACAAATACGGTAGATAGCGTTTGGGTAAACGGCAAACAAATTGTCGCTGAAGGTAAGGTTAAAACCATTGATGTTGATGGTTTGAGGCGGCAATTATTCGATCGCAGCGAGTGGAGTAGCAAGCGCCAATCGCCGATGGTGGGCGAGATTGAATCGCACTACCGCCAAGTGATGAAATTGCCACTCGGCGGTTGAAACCGCGACTAGACAGACAAAACCCGCCTCCGCAGGTTGAAGAATATATTGTAAGGTTTGCAATCCGAACGTTATAGTATGATGTTAAACTGTGGCGTTTGCGAAAAATTGATGGTTAAACTGCACAAATGGCGGCGGATACTGGCTTTAATAGTTGTTTTTGCGATCGCCCTTACCTCCGCCGCAATTTTCTCCCCCCGAATGGAAGCTCAAACTGCACCCAAAACCCCAACCACCGAATTGCGCGGCATCTGGCTGACTAATATTGACAGCGACGTTATTTTCTCCCGCAACAACATCATTGACGCTGTAAATCGACTGGACAAACTCAACTTTAACACCATTTATCCTACGGTTTGGCAAGGAGGCTATACGCTTTATCCCAGCGCTGTAGCCAAACGAGTATTCGGAAAGTCGATCGACCCATCACCAGGATTGCAAGACCGAGACATTCTCAAAGAAATTATAGCACAATCCCACAAAAAAAGTATAGCAGTAATCCCGTGGTTTGAGTTTGGTTTCATGGCTCCCGCCGAATCGGAATTAGCCAGACTTCACCCTGACTGGCTGGCGACGCGACGCGACGGTTCAACTATTTGGAAAGAAGGCACGCACGATCGAGTTTGGCTGAATCCTTTTCATCCGGAAGTTCAGAAATTTATCTTAGATTTAATCTTAGAAATCGTCGATAATTACGATCTAGATGGCATTCAATTTGACGACCATTTCGGTTTGCCCGTAGAGTTTGGCTACGAGCCGCAAACAGTGTTAATGTATGAAAAACAAATCAAAAGTCCTCCCTCCAATGACGCCCGCGAAACCTTCTGGATCCGCTGGCGCGCCGACAAAATCAACGACTTCATGGGGCAAATTTCCCGCGCCATCAAATCCCGCAAACAAAAATGTATTATTAGTTTATCTCCCAATCCCTTGCACTTTGCTTTACCCGCCCACTTGCAGGACTGGTTTACCTGGGAAAGACGCGGTTACATCGAAGAACTTATAGTACAGGTGTATCGCAGCGATATCAAGCGTTTTAATGCCGAACTGGAACGGGAAGAAGTCAAACTCGCCAAAAAGCACATTCCAACTGCGATCGGTATTTTAACAGGTTTGAAAAACAGTTCTATTCCGCTGTCACAAATTCAAGAGCAAGTGCAAGAAGTCCGAAAGAGAAATTTTGCAGGGGTTTCCTTCTTTTTCTATGAAAGCTTGTCAAATTGGGCCAGCGAAACTCCCGAACAGCGAAATTCTGCCCTGCAAGAATTCTTTCCCACAAAGATGCAACGCTCGCCAGTTTAAAACCGTTCGTAGTGAGGACTTCAGTCCTTCTTCTTCTTCGTTCGTAGTGAGGACTTCAGTCCTTCTTCTTCTTCGTTCGTAGTGAGGACTTCAGTCCTTCTTCTTAAGATTATTAAGGACTAAAGTCCTCACTACGAACCTTGAAAATAGATATAATGTTTAACACTAAATTAATTTACCGCATTTGTATTCTTAATTTATGTCTGATTGCTATCCTTGCTGCAATCGGCTACCTGACTCCCCGAAAGTGGGGAGACTCCTCGCAAAAAAATTGCACAGTTAGCGTACAAGTTTCTAACCAAGGCATCCACACCGAAATCATCGTTCCAGTTAAAAATCAATACTTTGACTGGAATCAATATTTACCAATTACACAAATAGGACGAGAGGCAAATTATGATTATAAATATTTGTCTTTTGGCTGGGGAGATCGAGCTTTTATGCTGGAAAGTCCCACCTCAGCAACCATCAACCCAGTTATAGCTTTCAATGCTCTATTTCTCCCTACTCCGTCTACCCTCCACGTTCAAGGTTATCGAGTTTTTCCTCAAGATATAGAAACCAAATGTGTTAAAATTAGTGGGAAAAATTATCGGAGGCTGGTAAATTTCCTTAAAAATACATTCCAATTAGACGCAGCAGGTAATAAAATAAAAATCAGCTACGGCTACTACAACACTGACAGTTTTTATGAAGCAAAAGGCAGTTACTCTATTTTGAGAACTTGCAATGACTGGACGGCTGAAGCTTTGCGAGAAGCTGAGATTGATACTCCTTTGTGGTCAACTCTATCGTCATCGATTATGTTTCATTTAAATAGCGGTTGTGAAGGTATTTAAACAGTTGACAGTTGACAGTTGACAGTTGACAGCAGTCAATTACCAATTCCCAATTCCCAATTCCCAATTCCCAATTCCCAATTCCCAATTCCCCAATTCCCCAATTCCCAAATATTATGAATGTAATTCCAGCGATCGACCTTTTGGACGGAAAATGCGTCAGACTCTATCAGGGAGACTACGCCAAGTCCCAAACTTTTAACGAAAATCCCGTCGAAGTCGCCAGACAGTGGGTAAATGAAGGCGCCACAATGCTGCATTTGGTAGACCTCGATGGGGCAAAAGCAGGTCATCCTGTAAACTTAGCAGCTATTGAGGCGATCGTCCGCGCAGTAGACGTTCCCTGTCAATTAGGAGGCGGAATGCGCGATCGCCCTTCTGTCGCGGCAATTCTCAAATTAGGCGTTCAGCGCGCCATTCTCGGCACTGTCGCCGTCGAACAACCGCAATTAGTCGGTGAATTGTGTGCCGAATTTCCAGGTCAAATTCTCGTCGGAATCGATGCCAGAAACGGTAAAGTTGCGACTAGAGGCTGGCTGGAAACTTCCGAAGTTTTAGCGACAGAATTGGCGCAAAAAATGGCAGAATTAGGGGCGGCTGAAATTATTTACACCGACATTCACCGCGACGGCACCATGGAAGGGCCGAATTTGGAATCTTTGCGGGAAATTGCTAGCGCCATCTCGATTCCGGTGATTGCTTCCGGCGGCGTCAGTTCGATCGCAGATTTGTTAAGTTTGTTGGCTTTGGAACCAATTGGTGTCAAAAGTGCGATCGTTGGTAGAGCAATTTATACCGGCGATATCATGCTAAAAGAAGCAATTCAAGCAGTAGGACAAGGAAGATGGCAGGATGTTCCCCCAGATTTGGGTTCTTCAAGTTTTGCTTGATACAGCAAATTCCACATTTATGAAGTACACCCGCCTATCGCTCAATCCCCGTAGGGACACGGCAATGCCCATTAGTGTCAACTTAACGTCAAACCCATTCAGAGACTATTGTTTGACGATTAAAGCCAGATCCCCCCTAACCCCCCTTAAGAAGGGGGGGACAGGAGTCTTCTCAAAGTCCCCCTTCTTAAGGGGGATTTAGGGGGATCTGGACTCAGGTAAAAACGAGACTTATCAAGGGTTGTAGTCATAAGTTGACACCTATGGGCACGGCGCCGTGTCCCTACTACACTTCATAAATTCAATCATCAATCAGCGTAGAATCATCTTTATTACCATCACATCACTCATGTTTGTGAACCATACAATTACAGCTTTCAGTTCAGGGATAGCATCGCTAATTGCTCCCATACCTTTGCTAGCAACAGTCGATCCCGAAAATTCGCCGATCGTCCTCAGCGGAGTTTTGCTCAGTTTAGTAGTGATTTATATCGCCAGTAAATTCGGCGCAGAAGTAGCGAGAAACTTCGATTTACCGCCCGTATTGGGTGAATTGGTAGCAGGGGTAATTGTCGGGGTGTCTGCTTTACACCTGATCGTTTTTTCCGAAAGCGGGCTGTCAGCTTCAGACTCCGGGATTATGAGTGTTCTACAATCGCTCAACCATCTATCCCCTGCCGCCCTTACCAGTGTCTTTGAATCGCAGAGTGAAATCATTTCTGTGCTGGGCGAATTAGGCGTAATTATTCTGCTGTTTGAAATTGGCTTAGAGTCCGATCTCAATCAACTAAAACAAGTCGGAGTTCAAGCCGTCGTTGTCGCCTGTGTAGGCGTGGCTGTTCCCTTTGCCGCAGGTACTGTTGGCTTGATGGTAATTTTCCACACTCCAGCAATTCCGGCAATTTTTGCAGGTGCGGCTTTGACAGCAACCAGCATCGGAATTACCTCGAAAGTGTTGTCTGATTTAGGACAACTGACATCTAAAGAAGGTCAAATTATTGTCGGTGCGGCAGTGATTGATGATGTGCTGGGAATTATTGTCCTAGCTGTTGTCGCTAGCTTAGCCAAAACGGGTGAAATTGATGTTGTTAATGTCATCTATTTGATTGTCAGCGCCACTGTATTTCTGTTAGGTTCGATTCTGTTGGGCGGTGTCTTCGACAAAACCTTCTCGGCGGTGGTGGGCCAACTCAAAACTCGCGGCAATATTATTATCCCGGCCTTTATTTTCGCCTTATTCATGGCATTTCTGGGCAACGCAATTCATCTGGAAGCGATTTTGGGTGCGTTTGCGGCTGGTTTGGTGTTGGATAAAAGCGATGCGCGCACAGAGTTGGATGAATTGGTGAAACCCATCTCAGATGTCATTGTCCCCATCTTTTTTGTGACAGTGGGAGCTAGGGCCGATTTGCGAGTTTTGAACCCAGCAGTGCCGGATAATCGCGCCGGCCTTTTGATTGCGGCTTTCTTGATTGTGGTGGCGATTGTTGGCAAAATTGTGACTGGTTGGGTGGTGTTTGGTGTGCCCGGAATCAATCGATTGGCGATCGGAGTTGGGATGATTCCTCGGGGCGAAGTCGGTTTGGTTTTTGCCGGAATTGGTTCGGCGAGTGGGGTGTTGGATAAGCCGTTGGAAGTCTCGATTATTATCATGGTGATTCTGACGACTTTCTTGGCTCCGCCTTTTCTGCGGATTGCTTTTGGCGATTCAGTAGTACCTCCTGGTACGGGGGAACCCGCGAGCAAACAAATCGTTTGATTGATGAGGGAATTTGAGTTTGGGCGATCGGCTATTCTGAAAACACAAATGTCGATCGTCCATCCAAATTTGTTCTCCCTAAGTTCTAAGAGATGTTAAACTATGCCTCGCAAATCTTCCGCCCTATTTTTTGCTTTCTTATTACTATTTCCGACAGCCACAATTGCTCAAATCGTCCCCGATCGCACTTTAGGAACTGAAAACTCCCGCACAGTCTCCGACAGCATCAATAACCTACCATCAGACCGCATAGAAGGCGGTGCAAGTCGCGGTTCTAGCTTATTTCACAGTTTCCGCGAATTCAACGTCGGTGAAGGTAGAGGCGCATATTTTGCCAATCCTAACGGCATTGCTAACATTTTTACCCGCGTCACAGGTAGCAATTCTTCCAATATTTTAGGAACATTAGGAGTACAAGGAAACGCCAACTTATTTTTAATTAATCCGAAAGGAATTATCTTCGGCCCCAATGCGCGGTTAGATTTGCGCGGCTCATTTATCGGTTCAACCGCTGATAGTATTGTTTTTAATAACGGCTTTGAATTTAGCAGCGCGAATCCCCAAGCAGTACCATTATTAGCGATTAATATTCCTGTGGGCTTGAGATTTCGAGACAATCCCGGTACAATTGTCAACACTTCCCAAGCAATGGGCCCCACACCAACCTTACCACCACTACCGATAGAGGTTCCTGTTTCTAACAAACTTGGTTTAGCCGTAGACCCCGGTCAAACTTTAGCCTTAATTGGTGGAGACATTCAACTAAACGGCGGCAATTTAACAGCTTATACCGGACAAATATTATTAGGAAGTGTGAAAACTCCAGGTTTAGTGCAATTTGAACCAACAGCTTTAGGTCTGAATTTAAACTACAGCAATATTCAGAACTTTGGCAACATTGAAATGAACGGTGCGTTGATAAATACCAGTGGATTAGGAGGTGGCAAAGTAGATATTAGAGGTGGAAACGTCACCATCAGCAGTTCGGGAATTTTCGGATTAACACTGGGAAATATTGATGGTAGAGGTATTGATATTAATGCCCAAAATTTGCTAGTACAGGGGGGGACGCAAATTGCCAGCGCCACATTGGGAGATGGGAAGGGGAGCAGTTTAAACATCCACGCTACTGACTCAGTAGAAATGAGCGGGCTGGGAATTGAAGGCTATCAGCGGATTTACAACCTAAATCTGACATCTGGAACGTTCAACCCTTTTGACCCTCAAATTGTTATGATCGCTGGTACTGCTGGCAGTGGAGACGCCGGAGAGCTTAACATTGAAGCTGGACGACTGTTGCTGCGCGATGGGGCAGTGGGCGGTACTAATACCTTGGGTGCTGGAAATAGCGGAAATCTGAATATCCGTGCTAAGACGATCGAACTCGTCAGTTCTGCGCTCAGCAGCGGAACAACGAAGGGAAGTACCGGCCAAGGCGGAAGTATCACTGTTGATGCACAACGGTTGATGATGCGTGATGGCTCCAATCTCAACACCTTCAGCCGTAGTGATGGAGCATCGGGGAATATCACGGTTAAAACGCGGGAATCGGTAGAATTGTCGGGCATTCCTGGAAATACGGTGCAAACTGTCCTCGGCACGAACTCTTTCGATGGAAGGGGGAAAGTTGGGGATATTACCATTGACACTAAGCGGGTGATTGTTTCTGATGGAGCTGCAATTAGTTTATCGACAGGTGCGATTGTTGGCGGAGTTCTGTTTTCTACCAGTGGGGGGCCTGCAGGAACTTTAACTATCAGAGCTTCAGAGTCGATAGAAGTGAGCGGTGTTTCTGGAGTTTTGACAGGGAATACGAGCGTCGTACCGAGTGCTCTTACCACTCAAACTACAAGCTCTGGTAGGGGTGGAGATATCCGCCTCTCTACGCCCAGGCTCACTGTGCGGAATGGGGGCATTATTACTGCGGCTTCTTTGGGTGGAGCAGATGCGGGAGATATTACGATTAATGCCGATCGCGCAGAAGTGCAAGGTATCTCAAGTAACGGTCGGTTCAGGAGTAAAATTGAGGCTTCGGCTGGTACTGCCTATACTCTTGTCAATCCCAATGCTACGGGGAATGCAGGTTCGCTAAATCTGAATGTTAATCAATTGATTGTCCGGGATGGTGCAACGGTGAGTGTTCAGGCTTTGGGAACGGGAAGGGCTGGTAATATTAATGTTGTCGCCAACTCGATCGCCCTGGATAACAAAGCCAGCATTGATGGTACAACCGTATCTGGTACTGGGGCAAATATTAATCTGCGATCGCGAGACATCCAGTTGCGGCGCGGCAGCAGAATTACCACCGATGCAGGTAATTCTGATGGCGGCAACATCAGAATTAATAGCGATATTTTGTTAGCCCTCCCGCGAGAAAATAGCGATATTACAGCAAATGCTCGCACAGCTAGGGGCGGGCAAGTTACAGTCAATGTACCGAATATATTTGGTTTTACGAGCATTAATCGCGAAGCAGCTAGAAGCAGTTTAGGACTGACTGATGCTGAATTTGCTAACTTACAAGTGAATCCAACTTCTTTAATTCCCACTAGCGACATCGCGGCTATTTCGCAACAGGCTGGCCCGGCTTTGCAAGGGGCAGTAACGTTTAGCACTTCTGGTGTCAATCCGGCTCAAGGATTGGTAGAATTGCCACAAAATGTTATCTCTCCAGAGGCGTTAATTGTAGCTAATCCTTGCACTCAAGGGGCGGGAAGTGAGTTTACTATTACTGGTAAAGGAGGAATACCTGCGAACCCAAATGATTTGCTCAGCAGCGATTCTACCCTGTTTAGTTGGGTGGAACCGGCCGTCGGTAGCAGTCAAAATCTACAGGCTACAAAAGCAGAAATAGAAATTCAGCCCCAGCCAGTGATTCCCGCTCAAGGTTGGGTGATAAATGGTGATGGACAAGTAACGCTTGTAGCATACAATCAAATGGCTCAAGTTCCGCAGCGATCGAAGCCTGCTTTGCCTGTTTGCCGGGAGCGCTGAAATCCGGTTGATAGCAACTGTAGGGCGTTGATTAAAATAAAGTTTTTAACCATAACATCAAAGGAGACGGCAGTGCCGTGTCCCTACCCGAAAATAATATTGTAGGGACACGGCATTGCCGTGTCCCCACAAATCTCACCAGAAATTAACCAGGTTTGCGATTAAGCACAAGTGCATTGAAATTGTATAGTCAAGTTTAAGAAAAGTCTTGTGGGGTGGGCCAGAAAGCCCGCCCCAAAAATACAATTTAGATGCCCAACAGCTTACTTAACAAACAGCATTTCTTGATAAGTAGGAAGCGGCCACAAATCATCAGCCACTTCAGCTTCCAAAGCATCAGCATACTGACGAACCTCATCCATCAAAGGACGAATGGTTTGCGAAGCATACTGCATATGCTCTTCAGTTGTAGCAAAATCGTGCTTGCTCAAAGCATCACTCAACTTGCTCGCAGTATCCATCATCGACTTAACCAGCGTCGCGACTTGTTGAGCAGTTGCCTTTTCTAATTCAATGCCAATCTCTTTCAAGCCAGCAATTGTGTTAGAAAGATCCGACAAATATCTCACCGCTGCCGGATAAATCATTGTTTTGGAAATGCTGCCGACCAATTTTGCTTCGACTTCAATAGCCAGTATATACTGCTCTGCATACACATCAAAACGGCTTTCCAATTCAACCGGAGTGAGAACACCTGTCTTTTCAAACAAGTCCTCAATGTATTCTGCCTTCAATACGGGCAAAGCATCAGCGGTAGTCCGCAAGTTAGCTAAACCGCGTTCTTCAACGGCCATTTTGTGCCATTCTTCAGAATAGCCGTTGCCGCCAAATACCACAGCACCATGCTCGTCCATCACTTCTTTCAGAACTGTTTGGATGGCAGCATTCAGGTCAGTTCCGTTGGTCAAAGCGCTTTCTAATTTGTTAGCAACCCAGTCCAAAGAATCTGCAAGAATTGTATTCATCGCGACCAGCGGGCCGGAAACAGATTGACCCGAACCTACTGCGCGGAATTCAAAGCGGTTTCCAGTAAAGGCAAAGGGCGAAGTCCGGTTTCTGTCGCCGGCATCTTTGACGAAAACAGGCAGTGTTTCTACGCCTAAATTCATGATTCCGCGACCTTGGGAATCCTTAATACCCCCCTTGCTAATTTGATCGAAGATATCTTCTAATTGGGATCCCAAATAGACAGAGATAATTGCTGGCGGAGCTTCATTGGCGCCCAAGCGGTGGTCGTTGCTAGCAGTTGCAACTACGGCGCGCAACAAGGGGCCGTATTTGTGAACGCCGCGAATTACAGCGCCGCAGAAAACTAGGAACTGTATGTTGGAGTGTGGTGTATCGCCTGGATCTAATAAGTTGCCTTGGGTGGCGTTACCGACTGACCAGTTGACGTGTTTGCCGGAACCGTTGATTCCTGCGAAAGGCTTCTCGTGCAGCAAGCACATAAAACCATGTTTCTTCGCGGTGTTGCGGAGAATTGTCATGGTTAATTGTTGGTGGTCGCTGGCGACGTTTGCTGCTTCAAAAAAGGGTGCAATTTCAAACTGACCTGGTGCTACTTCGTTGTGGCGAGTTTTGGCAGGAATTCCCAGGCGGTACATTCTTTCTTCTACTTCTTGCATGAAGACTTGAACGCGCTCTGGAATTGCTCCAAAATAGTGGTCGTCAAATTGCTGACCTTTGGCAGGAGGCTTGCCAAACAGGGTGCGACCTGCTAATAACAAATCGGGGCGGCTGTTGGCGAAGTTGGAATCGATCAGGAAGTATTCTTGCTCGGCACCGCAACTGGAATTTACGGGAGCGACTTCGGTATTTCCTAGCAGTTTTAAGACTCTGGTTGCTGCTTTGTTCATGGCAGCAATGGAGCGCAAAAGCGGGGTTTTCTTGTCTAGGGCTTCACCTGTCCAGGAGATGAAAACAGTGGGAATGCACAATGTCATGCCGTTGTCTGTTTCCATGACATAGGCGGGGCTGGTGACATCCCAGGCTGTGTATCCGCGAGCTGCTGCGGTGGAGCGAATGCCACCGTTGGGGAAGGATGAACCGTCGGGTTCGCCTTGTACTAGCAGTTTACCTGCAAATTCTGAGATGACGGAGCCGTCGCTTTGGACGGAGATGAAACCGTCGTGTTTTTCGGCGGTGCTATTTGTTAGTGGATAGAATACGTGGGCGTAGTAGAGGGCTCCTTTGGAAATAGCCCAATCTTTCATTGCTACTGCAACTACATCGGCTACGGAAGGATCGAGTGTTGTACCTGTTTGAATGGTATTTTTGACTGATTTAAAAATGCTTTTGGGCAGGCTTTCTTGCATTTTGCTCAGACTAAACACGTCTGTTGCCCACATTTCTTCTAACCGCTTGGGAGGCTTTGCAGGAGTTATTTGGCGGTTGACGATTTGAGAAATTGCTTGAATGCGCGATTCGTTTCCACTCATGGTTATTTTTATGCGAATTAAGGACGAGTAGCTGTGAAAAAATATAGGTTAGTGCAATTCTAACCGTTGACGAATATGTTGGATTTACCAACATTTTTAGTCTGACCTAACTTTTTGGAGAATGCCTTGTTTGGCTGGCTCTCAAAGATTGGAGGAGCGAGGCGGAATCTCTTCGCCGTCGGTGTTGGTGAGAATCCGGTGTTCCATAGATGCGGTTGGATTTCGATTATTAGCAAGCAAATAGATGACTGGAGACTGTACTAATTTGAGTCAACATCGTAGATGTCGGCGCTGCACAGATTTGCTGGCTAATTTTCACCCTGGTAAGCTCAAAAATTTTGTGCGAGTTAATTCCTATGAATTCTGGTCAAAACTACTTATGGTTTTTAATGGTTCGACGATCGATAAATCGCTGTCCACCAAACAACGCACTTGTTTAGGGTTTTGGGGAATTATGGAGAGTACACAATCTACACTTGGAAATTGTAAACAATCATTAAGAAAATAAATGTATCGTAGGCTACAGAATTTTAGTTTTTTTTCCAAGGTGGCGATCGCCCGATCGCACATAACGGCAGAATTTGAGTTGTAGGGTGTGTCAGCAGCGGGTTATTTTGTCAATAATTGAGAGTTCAAAGCTGACGCACCCTACTAGCTACTAGCTCATTTCATGTCCGTTGAATTGCGCGCGAGCTAATTTTGTCGCGTGGTGGGGGCGGGTTTATGAGATTGTTGGTTTGAGCCATAAATTGTTGGTTAACCCGCCCCTACAAGCATTTTGATTCATTCACTGGATCAGATATCAATTATCGAATAAACTTCACTTATTCTTTGCTTTCGCGGCCCGAGACTCGATTGTAAATCCGGGAATATCTTGTAATTCTGTGGCGCTCAAACTGTACTGTTCGCAAACCAAACTTAAGCGAGTCCCGCTACTTTTTACGGCGTTGACTGAGTGTGTCAAATCTCCTTGAAAATAGATCAGTGAATTGACTTGTGGCTTAATCTGTCCGACTTGCTGTTTGTTGCGCCGGAGTATCAATTCTCCGCCTTGCAAATTTGGGGGAACTTGTACGTACAAAACGCTGACGGCGGCGGGAGGTTCAACCGTTTTGCAGTACGATCGCAAAGATCGATCGATATGCGGATCGACGCGGGAACCTTCGCCCAGAAGCAGGGGATTGAGGTAAAAAGCGTTGCATTCCGGCTGTAATGCTTGGTCTAGATAGGGTTTGAACAACGGGAATCGGCGCTCGACTTCGGCGATTTGAGCGCGCCCAAATACCACGGAAAAGCCTTTTGTGCCGATGAAATCGCGGTTGAGGTTGTTGGTTGCAAAGTAAGGTGAGGCGAGAATTGCTCCTCGTAAGTCGTTGAGATAGTCGATCGAGAAAGCGTTAGGATGTTGGCTGTAGTATTTCAAGGCGCTCAAAAATCATCAAACTATTCGGTAAGTGAGAAACTCAGAGTCTTTAGACCTGAGAGGGAAACAACCCGGGCGGTTTCAACCGCCTTGAATCTTTCTTGCCATTACCGCCTTGGAGTTGCTTGGTTTGGTGTACTTTTGTAATGCACTTTCAACGGGACAGTTACCGTTTCAAACCTTGCAACCCTGTACGCATAATGTTTGCTCTTGTGGAGCCTCCCTTGCGGGGTAATGTTCGCCTCGCCAATGTTATAAGGGCTTGTTGGGCTAGCAGCACTGTTTCAGTGACCTTAAAACTGTTTAACCACTAGCGACAGAGCAGGAGACTGGCGTCGCATCCACAGGGTGTCGTGACCCAAATAACGTAGTCAGTGAAGACTTAGGCTGGTCAGAATGGCTTACTTGATTTCTCTTGCAAGCCCAATCTCTTTAGAGTTGGGTTCCTGACCAAAGTTTAACGGAAACAGCGGATAGGAATGCAGCAATTGCTCAGACTTGGGAAAAGCTTAGTTCCTCGCCGAGGATATGCGGAAGTTTCGTAACTCAGTAGTAACACGAAGGGAACAACCAGCACAAGCTCCAACGGGAATTCCCGGACTTTGCTGGATGAATGTTTTTTGATGAGTTGTTGTAAATTGTCGATCGAGAACGACCATTACAACTCTAGTCTAGCTTGCAGTAAATTTTGCCGATCGTCCAAAAGTCGCTCTATCTGGCGTCACCATGCTGCTGAAAGATTTGCAGGTGCGATCGCGATCGTTGTTTGCTAATTCCCAAAGTGCGATCGACCGACATAGGTTAAAAGTTATATAGCAATCCTAAATCATTTGTAAATTTCTTACTCCCTCCCCTTAATAAGGGGAGGGTTGGGGTGGGGTAAAAAACTTTACGACTCATTTAGCACTGCTATAGTCGATCGCATAAGCTACCTTAAGATAATTATGCGTTTCTTTCGTTTTGGCTGTCTTGGTATTTTAGGCTTGTTAATTATCCTCTCCGTTGCCCCCCGACAAATTATGAAATTGGGTATTCGCACGGCCGAATTTAGTCCTGATGGCAAATATTCGATCGCGATTCTCAGATATCCGATGGTGTTTTCTATGCCCGGTGGAGGAAGCGATGCCCCCTGCGATGTATTTCTGTTCGATGCGGCTGGAAGAGAGTTGAATAGTAAAAGTTTTGAGATGGTGCAGCTTGTGTCTGTGAGTTGGCAGGGCGATCGGGTGAGAATTGGGGATATGTTAGATGAATGGGAATTGCCGAAAATAGATAATATCAACATTTTGCTGTTTAGTGCTGCTTACACGGGCGATCGCGCAGCAGTCGAAAAGCTCTTGGCAAAAAATGCAGATATCCATTTCAAGACTTATTTAAACCAAACACTGTTACACGCGGCTGCTTTTGGCCCAAATCAGGCAATTGTACAGTTGTTTCTCCAAAAAGGATTGGATGTAAGGGCTCTCGACAAATCAGGACAAACGCCCCTGCACGCGGCGGCTGCTGGACGGGGTAGCGGGGCGATCGACCTTTTAATCGCCAGCGGTGCAGACATGGAGGCGATCGATCGCAGCGAATACGGACAAACAGCACTCAACATCGCAGCAGAAAGCGGCAATTCTCAAGCAATGAAAGCCTTGATCGAGCGAGGCGCCAAGGTGAATGATAACACCTTTTTTTCTGTAATCAATAGGTTTGAGTCTGAAAAAAAGAAGCAAGAGATAATTGAATTACTTCTCAAGAATAAAGCCAAAGTACCATCAGGTTTACTTTACAGCGCTGTCTCCCATCGAAATATCGAGATTGTAAAATTATTGATCGATCGCGGTGCTGATGTCAACGCTCCAGATCCTTACGATAATACTACTCTGTTGATGAGAATTGTGCAATCCAATACTGGTATCTCTCCGCAATTCAAACCTGCATTAGTAAAGTTGTTTCTTGCAAAGGGTGCGGATGTAAACGCTCGAAACAAAAATGGTGCAACTGCCTTAAGTATTGCTTACAAATCATCAACTCCGGAGATTGTTAAGTTACTCAAACAGCACGGAGCTCAAAGATAAATCGGCGGTTTAAACTTATCCTCAACAAACTAGGCTGGCTCAGGGATAAACGAGGTTTGAAAGTCGTATTTTGTATGCGGTAGTAAGAGGGCTTTAGCCCAACAACGTACCTCATCCCTCATCTTTAATCTGCCGAGGCGAATTTAGGAGTCAACGAGGTTTCAAAGTCGTATTTTGTATGCGGCAGTCAGAGGGCTAAAGCCCAACAACGTACCTAATCTTTCTGATAACCGCTATACATTTTAGGGATTTGTATTTATATCAAATCTGGCTGTACCGCAACAAAGTCTGACGCCAATTTCAGGGCATCTTCGCGAGTCGCAATTCTCCCTTCCACCCGCGCTAATTGAATCTCCATTAACAATTGACCGATGCGTGGACTTCTGGGAATATTCAAAGATTCCATTAACTCATTGCCGCTCACTAATTGTGTGGGATGGGCGACTATATCACCGACATCGAGATAGCGATTAATTAACAGTGCAATCTCCTCAACCGCAATTCCCGCTGCCATGGCTAAAACTGCTAAAATTGGAAATACTATTCCCACGTCGCGAAACAAGAAATACTGTTCTCGTAAGGACATTTCTGCAATCGGTTGTGCTTGAAGTTGTGGCAAATATTTCAAAAGCTCGATCGCACTTTTAATCTCTGCATTGCTGTACTTCAACCGCAGCAACTCGGTTTCAGCGATTGTCGGGTCGGAATTTGCCAAAACAGCCAACTTCCCGATCGCCAACAACGGCGTTTTAATTGTATCTCGAATCGATCGCCCAAACTCTCTCTCCAACTCCGGGTAAATTGCCGCCAATTCAGCAGCACACGAGTCAATTTTTGTCAAGATATCGAAACGGTCGATCGCGCTTTCAAACCAAATCGAAAACAACCCATCTTCGCAACCCTTACAAATCCAAGGAACGCCGTTATTATTGCTCAACAAATAACCTAATTCTGTCCGCACCCGTTCCACCGCCACCCGACTCAACAACGGCGCCAATTCCCGAATCGCCTGCAAAGTTTCCGGTTCGATCGCAAAACCCAACTGTGCCGCTTGGCGGTAAGCTCTTAATAACCTCAGCGGATCGTCCTCTAAATTCGATCGCGAAATCATCCGCAGCAAACCCAACCGCAAATCAGCTTGACCGTCCAAAGGATCGATGATTTCTCCGGTAAAAGGATTGCAGGCGATCGCATTTATCCGAAAATCGCGGCGGTGCAAATCCTCCTCCAGACTCCCCCCGAAAGCCTGTGCAAAATCCACCGTACCGCCCGCAAACACCACCCGCGCAATCTGTCGTTCCGCATCCAACAACACAAATCCGCCTTTCGTGCGATCGGCAATTTTTCTAGCAGTTTTCACTGCCCGTGCTAACATAACGAAATCCAAATCAAAATAGTGCGATCGGCGGCCCAGCAGCGCATCCCGCACCGCGCCGCCCACCAAATAAACAGGCGGTGTCAGCAGTTCCAAATCGAACGGCCAAGTCTCAGGAGATAACGCAGGTGGCAAATTCATCGGCATCGCAACAAAAATCTACTTTCCTTACAAACAATTAAACTCTTGCTACGCTAGATTAACAGAAAGCTCAAAATTCACCAATCTTTTTGAAATGCACAGAGGATATCAAGAATGTGTATTTGTATTAACTGCCACTATGTAGACCGCTGCTTCACATACCACGCCGTAGAAGGACAGCACGAACAAATCCACCTCACCGAAACACCCGATTTCGACCCCGTAGAACCCACCATCAACGTCAACATCCGCCCCCGTCAAGACGAAGTAGAAATGGAATGGGATGTAGTCGGGTGTCAAAGTTTCAAACAAGAGACCGGCAAATGGGCAAAATTGCGGCCGGGCGAACTCGTCCCGACTTGAGTCAGTTGACAGTTGACAGTTGACAGTTGACAGTTGACAGTTGTTAGTTGTTAGTTATTAGTTATTAGTTGTTAGTAGACCGTAGACATTTGACCTGTGGTAGGGGCAGTGCCCCCGTGCCCGCCCTCTTCGTTAACAGTTGGTATTTTTTAGTTCCAATTCCCGATGTCCGATGTCCGATGCCCGATGCCCAATTCCCAATTCCCAATTCCCAATTCCCGATGTCCGATGTCCGATGCCCGATGCCCAATTCCCAATTCCCAATTCCCAATTCCCCATTCCTAAATCTAAAATCTAAAATCCAAAATCTAAAATCCAATGTCCTATTGCTTAAACCCAACTTGTCAGAATCCGCAAAACCCCGGTGATGCAGAATTTTGCCAAAGTTGCGGCTCAAAATTGTTGTTAACTAACGAACAATCGCCATCAGCATCTCGCTACCGTACCATAAAGCCGATCGCGCAAGGAGGCTTCGGCAGAACTTTCCTAGCAGTTGATGAAACCAAACCCCAGACTTTTGGGCAGTGCGTCATCAAGCAATTTTTCCCGCAAAACACCGCAGCCGAAAAAGCCGCCCAACTCTTCCACCAAGAAGCAGCCCAGCTAGAAACCTTGGGAAAACATCCCCAAATTCCCGAATTAATCGCGCATTTTGAACAAGAGGGAAGACAATATTTAGTACAAGAATTTATAGACGGCAAAAATCTAGCTCAAGAATTAGAACAAAAAGGAGCATTCACCGAAACCCAAATTCGGCAAATCCTCAACGATTTATTGCCCGTAATCCACTTCGTTCACAAATCCAAAGTTATTCACCGCGATATCAAACCAGAAAATATCATTCGCCGCCGCCTATCTCCCGCCCCTTTACCCGCCTTAGAAAATTCCTATCAACCCTCTCCTTTCCAAAAAGATATAGTTTTAGTAGACTTTGGTGCAGCAAAGAAAGTAACAGCAACCGGATTGCCACAAACTGGTACAATTATCGGCAGCGCTGCTTATACAGCCCCAGAACAATTGATGGGAAAAGCAGTTTTTGCTAGCGATATCTACAGTTTGGGTGTTACTTGCATTCACTTGCTGACTCACATTCCTCCCTTCGACTTGTTCGAGGGCGCCGAAGATTCCTGGGCTTGGCGCAATTATTTGAAGAGTGCTGTTAGCGACGATTTCGGCCGCATCCTCGACACGATGCTCCAAAGTGCCACCAACCGGCGCTACAATTCAGCATCCGCAGTCATCCGGCAGTTGAACCCCAAGCCGGTCTATTTAGACGCGCAGCCCGTGCTGGATGCGCCGGAAACAAGCGCAGAATCGAAGCCTGCACTGGCCCCGGCACCTGCGCTTTTGGGTCGGGAACAGCAAGCCGAAATTCAGCAAGCTTTACAAGAGGCGATCGCCCCGTACAATGTTACAATCCAAATCAGTCAAGCCAAGCAAAAGCTGAATCTCGTCATCAACAGAACCCAAGACAATCCCGTTCACTATCCGCACTTATCCCAAATAATTGCCACCAGACTCACCACTTTGCAGTTAAATAAAGTCGCAACCATTAAGCTGTTGGGAAGAGTAAACAATTCTCGCGTCCCCGAGTGGAAGGAAGTATTGCAAATCGATCCCAAAATTCAATTAAAAAACAAACTCCTGCGGCTGCAACACAATCAATTAGCCAAGAAAATCGCCCCAGTTGTTACCCAAGAATTTTGGCTTCCGAAGTTGAAAACTCAGGATTTCTGGCTCGATTCGCTCATGTTTGCTTTAGTTTGGTTTATCTTTGGCTCTCAAATAGTCATTTTTAATTCTTGGTTCGCGCTTATAGTTGCATCCGGTTTTATGGTTGTCAAACATCAAGTTTCTCAAGACAAAGAATTTGCGAACAAGAATTTATTTGCCAGTTTAGTAGTGCTGTTTTTGATAACTGGTGGCATGGGCAATTCAAGGATTTTAAACACGGGAATATTTGGCATTCTATTGGGTTGCTTGGTTGTGGCATTGCCGCTGTTTTTTGTGAAGGAAAATTATCAGTAATCGTGAATAGCAATCCCCAAGACAAAACATTAGTAAAAAAATACGGCTTAGCGTTGCACACCTCAACACCAGAATTAGGTTTAGCAATCAGCAATTTTTCCGGTGATTATCGCTGCCAAACTTGGAATTTGGGCCGCAGTTTAGCAACGGATTTACACCAACATTTAGTAGAGTTTATCCAGCCGCAAACTTGGGCGGATTTGGCTTTTATTGCAGTGGCGAAGGGGCCCGGAGGTTTTACGGGGACTCGCATGGGTATGGTGACGGCGCGGACTTTGGCTCAACAGTTGAATATTCCGGTTTTTACTATCTCAACTTTGGCGGCTGTTGCTTGGTTGGAACCCCCCCAACCCCCCCTTAGTAAGGGGGGGCTTTTGAGTGTGGAACCCCCCCAACCCCCCCTTGCTAAGGGGGGGCTTTTGAGAGAGGATATTGCGCTGCAAATGCCCGCACAGCGAGGTCAATTGTTTGGCGCTGTTTATTCAGTTAACGGTAATTCGGGTTTAACTGAGTTATTTCCTGATACCGTAATGACTCCTGAATCTTGGCAGGAAAAGCTGGAAAGCTGGGAAAATTCCTATCAGTTAATTGAAGTTGGTAGCGAGTTGGGTTCGTCGGTTTCTGGCGTCTTGGATTTGGCTTATTTGGAGTGGAAACAAGGAAGTCGCCCTGATTGGTGGGATGCTTTGCCTTATTACGGGCAACATCCCGTGCAGGGACACTGAATATTGGGCAAAACTTACGCATTAAGACCAAAGAAACCGGGTTTTTTACCTAATCTCTGGGTGATAACGAATAATTTTTCTAAAAAACCCGGTTTCTGACTACCCGTGCGTAGGTTTTATTGGGACTTAATTTGGTAATTTTTAAGGATTTGTGAATGAGATTTTTTTATTGAACCGCGAAGGCGCGAAGGGCGCAAAGGAAGAGAAGAGAAGAGAGAGTTTTTGTTGTTGTTTATTTCAGGGCGATACAAAGTTCGAGGCAAAAAGTTAATGTCAGCGCATCTGGGTTTTCGGTTCGCAATTGGTCGATTTCATCGGGATTGCAGCCGCGAGATTCCATAAAAGCGAGCATCCAGCTAATTAGCGCATCAATATCAATGTATTTTGCTCCGAGACATTCGGGGCAAGTTTCTCCGTTGACTGTACCTGTGCCTTCGCACTCGGGGCAATCCCAGTGGGTGTTTATCGAATTGGACTCGATTAGGCTGTTGCTCATTTTAGGCAAAAGTTCGATCGCACTACAAGCTCAGTTTACCAATTCAGGAAAAATGTCGATCGCCCTTACCTCTTCCTGCCTTTACACCAAGCTGGATAGTGATTAAAATTTAATAAAATACAAAAGGGGTAGTTATGCTCGATCGCACTCAATGGGTTTTGGCTGGTATGTCGATCGCACTTTCGCTTCATTTAAGTCGGCCAGTAGCAGCAGCCGTGCCCGTTGGTAAAGCCGTACAAACAGCACAAACAAACAGTATTGGCGTTGCTGAAGCAGCATTAAAAGAGGGACTACTACTTTACCAACAAGGAACGGTAGAAGCTAAAAAAAGTGCGATAGTTCAGTTTGAAATAGCATTAAAATTGTTTCGGGAAGCGAGCGATAGTCACGGGGAAGCGATCGCCCTGATGGGCATCGGCAAAGCCTACTCAGATTTGGGAGAAAAACTCAAAGCAAGAGAGTATTACAGCCAGTCCCTTCCCCTATTTCGGGCTGCGAGCGATCGCTCTGGGGAAGCTGTTAACCTCAACAACATCGGCCAAGTCTACTCAGACTT
>NZ_JAEQCX010000193.1:0-7361 GCF_020738035.1 Microcoleus sp. PH2017_28_MFU_U_A | reverse complement strand
GGCATCTTGCCTGTTGCTAAGAAAGAAAGGGGGCGGGCAAGATGCCCACCCCACAATAAAATTAACTCTTTGTGGAACAGGCATCTTGCCTGTTGCTAAATATTTTCAAATACCACAGTTTCCGAATAATTACTTCTCAACTATCACCGGAGTACCCACTGCGACTTTCTCAAATAAAGCTTGGGCATCTTTATCAAACATTCTGACACAACCGTGAGAAGCCGCTCGCCCGATCGACTCTGGAGTCGGAGTCCCGTGAAAACCGATCACATTCTTACCATCCGTCCAAAACCCGATCCACCTGCTTCCCAGCGGATTGTCCGGCCCTGCGGGTACAAGTTCTCCCGTCCAAGGATGTTCCCAAACAGGATCTTTAATCATTTGCATGACTTTAAAGTTGCCCGTGGGAGTTTCCCAGCCGTCTTTCCCCACAGCCACCGGAAAACTGGCTTGCACCTTATTTTTGCGGTAAACATAGACCCGGCGTTCTCGCAATTTCAGCACTAAACGCACTTCCTCAATCGCATTTTCCGGCGCGTTTGGTTCCTGCGGAAGATACCTAGACGGTTCGCCTAATGGTGGCAGTTCGGGAACTCCGAGATTTGGCAATTTTACATCAGATTTTGGCTGCTGGGCGATCGCACTATTACTCCAATTAGCCACCGGTTCGGCAGCTACCTGCTGCTGTAAGGCGACAGACAGCGCCGCTGCGCTCAAACTCAGCACAATTAAGTTGTTAAATAAAAATTTGCTGTTCACCATTATTTTGTTCGCTAAACTCTTCACCAGCAGTTCCTACAAAGTTCTTATCTAATTATCCGCAAACTGCACCGGAAAGCCAAAATTTAGAGATGGGTTTTTTACTGTAAATGCCCTGCCCAGTTTTGAGTTTCCATTTCACAAATCATAACTTATTTAACTGCCACAAAATTGGTTTGTAGTGATGAATGCGATTCCAGGAAATTTGATGCGGACTAAAGTCCTCACTACAAACCAATATTTTTTATTGTCAGTATTTTTACGGATACGATCTAACTCAACACAAAACTTACGCACTAATATCAAAGAAACCGAGATTTTATACGGCTAATGGTGGTGCTCGGCGAGAGATTTTCGCGAACAAATCCGGTTGATGGGTAAATCGTGCAAGTCAATGATTGAATTTTACCTCCGACTCATTTGATTTTTTGATCTGTGGCAGACTGGCGATCGCAAATTGAAACTATGGCGCTGCTGCATCCGGCAAGCATAATCTGTCTGTTGGCAGAGTTTGCCGCCCGTGCCGCAACAGTTAGAGGGGCGCAAAAAAACGGAAACGGTCGATCGAACAAACTCAATATATCACGCCGACACTCTAGAGATCCGAAGCACTGAACTTCTTGTAACTTGGGAACTTATGATGTAAAATTTAGTCTTTCAAAACTTGTTCGATAATCTTTTTTTGAGATTGTCCTAAATTTACTACTCCGGGGATTAAACTGGATTAGGTTTAAAGGTTGGGACTTTCGCGCAGCGAAAGCAAGCCCGACCCTAAATAGCAGTTAATGTGAGGTTTCAATGCGTCTTCAGAAGATCAAATTATTTACAGGTGCAACCCTGTCGGTGCTAATATCGGCGGTTTCAGTGCTTCCTGCGATGGCTAACCCTCCAATTGAAATAGCCCAAACGCAGAGCACCACAACAGCCAACGCTCAAACCATTATTGGTTTTGTCAAAAATATTGTCGGCGACATAGTAACAATTAGCCCAGAAAGCGGGCCGTACAGGACTCTCAGGATTCAAAGATGCATCCTGAGAATTACTTCTCTGGTACCGGGAATGAAAGTCAGAGCCACCGTAGCCGGAGATCAGGTAGAAAGGCTCGTCGTGATCCCCGATTATAAAGTAGTCTC
Organism: Microcoleus sp. PH2017_28_MFU_U_A; assembly: GCF_020738035.1. Classification (NCBI taxonomy): domain Bacteria; kingdom Bacillati; phylum Cyanobacteriota; class Cyanophyceae; order Oscillatoriales; family Microcoleaceae; genus Microcoleus; species Microcoleus sp. PH2017_28_MFU_U_A. The sequence goes on along the minus strand of NZ_JAEQCX010000193.1, from coordinate 5,469 downwards.
TACCACAGTTGTTCGTCCCCCCGCTCCAGCACCGCGTCCGGCCCCTGAACCGCCACCGCGTCCGGCTCCCGCTCCCCGCCCAGTTCCTCGTCCGGCTCCCGCTCCGGCTCCGCGTCCGATTCCGGCTCCGCGTCCAGCTCCTCCTGTGAGAGGACTTTGGTAGAACTAGATTTCTAACCAGAATTAAGCCACCGCGCGCGCGGTGGCTTCGCTTTTTCAGAGCAGTTAGAATAAAAGAATTGTCCAGCAATTGTTGAGAAATCGCTGCTATGTATTACCTGCGTTTCTTGCTGCTAATTCTGCTGTTACCCCTGGTTGCGTGCGATCGAGCTACCGATGCTACAGCGACTCCTGTACCCGCACCAACTCCGCTGTCGCAAATTCCCTCCGTTGCACCGCTGACAAATGTTCGTACAAATCAAATTGTACCGACCAAACCGCTATCGCCGCAGCCGATCCGCATTGTTGCAACTGCTTTGCCGCAGCCTTTCGCCACCCAAAGCGCCTCGAAACCTCCTCAAGTAGTACCGATTCCCCCATCGCCAGTGCTGCAAGTCCCTCCTGGCTTTGTCGTCAGCGTTTTTGCTGACAATTTAGACGCTCCCCGATGGCTGGCTTTGACGCCGACAGGAGATGTTTTGGTAACAGAAACCAGGCAGAATCGGATTAGGCTGCTGCGCGATGCCAACGGTGACGGCGTTGCTGAGGTGAACATGACTTTTGCCAGCGCCCAAAACGGCTTAAATATTCCCTTTGGCATGGCTTTTGCCGATCGCTATTTCTTCCTCGGAAACAGCGCCGAAGTCCGTCGATTTCCCTACACAAAAGGGCAAGAACAATTAACAGGTACTGGTGAAAAAATTGCCGATTTACCGGGCGGTGGCTACAACCAACACTGGACGCGAAACGTTGTCGCCTCCCCGGACAACCGTCGGCTTTTTGTATCAATTGGTTCCCAGTCTAATGCCGACTCCGAACCCTTACCCAGGGCGTCTGTGCAAGTGATGAATTTGGACGGTACAAACCAGCAAACTTTTGCTTCCGGTTTGCGAAATCCGGTGGGATTGGATTTTCACCCAAAAACCAATCAACTTTACACGACAGTCAACGAACGCGACGGTTTGGGAGATGATTTGGTACCGGATTACTTGACAAGAATTCGTCAAGGCGAGTTTTACGGCTGGCCTTACGCTTATTTTAAGCCAAATTTGCTCGACCCGCGCCACGTCAAAAATGGAAAGAGCGATCGACCTGATTTAGCGGGTAAAACATTGATGCCAGACGTGCTGTTTCAGGCCCATTCGGCAGCTTTGGGACTTCAGTTTTACGACGGGAAAACGTTTCCCAAAAGATTTTTTAACGGCGCGTTTGTGGCGTTTCGGGGTAGTTGGAACCGGAATGCAGGAACGGGTTATAAAATTGTGTTTGTACCTTTTAATGCGGCGACTGGACGCCCTCAAGGTTATTATGAGGACTTTCTGACTGGTTTTCTCACAGATCCGTCGGGCCCGAAAACTTGGGGGCGGCCTGTTGGTTTGCTGGTTTTACCTGACGGGAGTTTGTTGTTTACTGAGGAAGCCAATAACCGGATTTATCGCGTGCAGTATCGCCGCTGAGCAAAGGGCGATGGATTAGATACCCGACTTCTTGAAGAAGTCCGGTATCGGGCTGTTTAATCAGCTTCAAACCTTGCTAAGTTGAGATTCACCGGAAACTTTTTGAAAAATTAACAACTTATCTTCTGCCGCTGTTTCGCGATTTAAATCAGACAGTTCGTAATAGGAATCTGTTTCTGGCAAGTAGATTTCCGGTAAATTCTCAGGCAGGATTAAATAAGTGTTTTTCACCTGTAAAGCATTGTCTATATCTAATGAATATAGAAATCCGTCAACAGGATTTACAATTAACTGGTGAAATGAAACTTGTCCCTCTATGTAAAGCTTGAGAGTTGGTTGTGCAACTCTGAAAACCAACCAGCGATTGTACAAATTATCTACATCGCACCAAGAATAAAGATAGCTATCGCCGTATTCATTCTCAAAAAGCGATAGCAGGGGGCCGTCGAAATACTCTAAATTGACTATGCTTCTAAGAGATAAAGGAAATTTACTTAGTTTAAATCCTATTAATTGTTCCACTTTTTTTACCTTACAAGAAACATTCTAAATCAAAGGATAACCCGTCAAAAGTACATTGTGACCTAAGAATTTATCTTCATGGTGGTCAGTATTTCAGCGTTTCCTTGACTCCGAGTTTGCTTGGCTCAAAGATAGAGGCCATTCGACAGAATTTATGGAATACTGTATAATACTTTTCCCCACTATCAAGATCGTGCCAAAATCTTTGGTTGTGCATTGCTTCTCTTGCATAATAGCCAAATGTGTACAGTGCAATTTCCTTTTTCATTATACCAGACATAATCATAAAGTAAATCTCTTCCAAAAAGCAGATAAATACCTCTTTTTCCTGTTTTGTGACTGATATGCTGCTAGAGCTATCTTGCAAAAGCTCACAGACTTTCTGGATTGACTCGTTCTCATCGAATCTTTTGCTCATCTCATGAAATTTCTCATATCTACGTATCCTATTGAGATCTACGAACTCAAGAATGCCTTTCACAAAAGCTAGGATTCCTATTAGTCCACCAATAGCTTCAATAAAGTTTTTCATGATTATATATCAAGTGGGAAGAGATGATAATTATCCCCTATTATACTGATCGTTGGCAAAAAAGTCAGGGTGGGGTTCACCAGTATTTATACTTGTCGCAAAAATGACACGCTCCTATAAGAAACAAGATGTTATTACAAATTTTGCTGCTAAATCAGCAGTAGCAAATTCATGTATGCTCAAGTGACCGTTATCATCTATTTTGGAGACAACTCCATCTGTCTTGTCGATCGCTCCTGCTGCTATGTGAGTCCCCAGAGAATCGCGCAGTTTTTTTCTTTTTTTTGTTAGTTTTAAATAACGGTTTTCGGCATTTTCCCTGGTATCAAATAATGATAGCGCATAACCTTGACACCTGGTAGCTTCAGTTTCTGGTTTTAGGTTGCGCTGCGGAGTTATTATCAGCACCGGTTTAAAGTTATTAATAGCTCGTTCATCATTGGGCTCAAATACAAATCTAAAAGCCAGCATTTCTTGCGGTTCATAGTCCAGTGGCGGGCATTTAGTTGAAAGCTTATCTATATGTTCTTGGTGTTTGAAACACATATTGATAATTTTAGTATCCTAAAGGTTTTGTGTAAGCGCCCTAAAATCCCGAACCTGGTTGTTTGAGAAACTCTGCTTCTGCGGGAGTTGTGTCGCGTCCGAGAATTTGATTGCGGTGGGGAAATCGGCCAAAACGCTCGATGATTTTAAAATGCCGCACTGCAAAATTAATGACTGATTCGCTGTCAGGTTCGCCGCTGAGTTGGCGAAATAATTGCACAGATTTTTGCTGGTGTTCTAAGTTTTCGCTGTGTTCAAAAGGCAGGTAGATAAACCACTTTTGTACAGTCAACAATTCGCGATCGAAGTTATTGTTAACAGCGTGTTGGGCGGCGGCTAAGGCTTTGCTGTCTGTGGCGAAGGCTTGGGGATTTTCGCGAAACATATTGCGCGGAAATTGATCGAGCAGTATGATTAATGCTAGGCAGTTTTCCGGGGAATCTTGCCAGGAGTAGAGTTTACCGGATGCTGCTAGTTCGTATTCTGCTAGAAATAGCGATCGCACTTCCGTATCAAAATCGGCATCTTTCTCAAACCACTTCTTTTGAACTTTACCAAACTCTGGAGAGTTCGATCGACCAAACCAAAAATCTAAAACTTCATTCATTACCAATCTAGTTAGCCATTGATTATTGATGGCAATTGAGGCATCTGTAGTTGCACAAAATCTACTTGATGTGCAACTACAAATCGCAGCGATTAATGATTACCAAAGATGACTCCGCCCAAACACAGGTACTTGCTTTCCGACGCTATCGAGGGTGGAGAAAAAAAATTAGATTACAGAGTTTAAGCTTCCAGATTCATCTGTTATCGAGTAAATCTAAAATCTAAAATCTACAATCTAAAATCGACTGACTTAGGAACTTTTGCTGTCCGGTACTTAAATTTACGAACTGGTAAACAGTCTGTCCCAAGTTTTTCCTCCCACAATTCCGTCTACAGGAAGGTTGGCTTCCCGCTGAAATATTTTCACTGCATCTAGGGTTGTTCTACCAAAGATGCCATCAAGTGCGATCGGTTCTGGACACACACCGCGGGCGTTTAACAATTTTTGCAGTTTCCTCACATCTTCGCCTCTCGATCCGTGTTTTAAAATCCTTTTATGGAATCTAACTTCTGGTTCGTGGCAATCATTAGTGTGGCAAACTTTGTCGCCGGCGCCCCCTGAATAAGTGGCTGCATTGGCGCCTGTCAAAACTAATATGCCGAGAACTGCTAGTAAATAATAAAAAGTCTGCGATCCAACCATACTTTCCCTGTTAATTTTCTCAAGCGTTTTCTGCAAGTTTGACCCGCAACAAACGGGTAAAAGCCACCGACTAAAGTCGTGGACGATCTCAAAATTTTAGAATTTTGTTGAAGCTCCCAGATTCAATCCGAGAGTCAATCTAAAATCTAAAATCTAAAATCTAAAATCGACTGACAATTGTTTGAGAGTGAGAAACCGGGTTTCTGGGATGGAGGCGTCCAATCTCGATTGACCGGGTTTCTGGCAACAGTCAACAGACATTCTACAATATAAGTGGCTTTACTGCAAAATCTTTGATCGTGCAAGTTAAATTTTGTTGCTCTTGGGTTGCAGCAAAGGTAACAATTACTTCGCACGCTACAGAAACTGTCAGCATTACCAAGTTTCTCGCCAGCGGGTAATCGCAAACGTCATCATTCGCCGCGGTCGGAACCCGATAGTGTTGGTTCCAAATTATTTCGGAGTAATCGGCGGCTAATCCGACGTGCACGCAGGGAATGGAGGCACTCGCACAGTAATCTTTGACTGCTTGCCGCCCGATGCTGTTATCAAAAGTATCGATCGCCAGGGCGCTGTTGGCAAGCAGTCGATCGACATTGGCGGGTGTCAATTCCTTTGAGTGCACGTCAACGCTGACGGACAAAGCGCGGTACAGGTTGTTGGCGAGAATTTTGGCTTTGAAGGCGCCGATGTCCGATCGATAGTAGGGTTGAGTGGAAAGGTTGCGCTCTTCGATGCGATCGCGATCGACGACTCTTAACTGGCAAAAGCCCGATCGCGCCAGACTCTCTACAATATTCGCACCCAAAGCCCCCGCGCCGCACACCGTTACCGGGAAATTTTTAATCAGCGACATCACTGCGGCACTTCGGTAAAGTTGTTCGTGAAAAAATATACTCATAGTAATTGGTAATTGGGAATTGGGAATTGGGAATTGGGAATTGGGAATTGGGAATTGGGAATTGGGAATTGGGAATTGGGAATTGGGAATTGGGAATTGG
>NZ_JAEQCX010000049.1:64643-86105 GCF_020738035.1 Microcoleus sp. PH2017_28_MFU_U_A | reverse complement strand
CACCTGGGCTGATGTTATCAACCGCGCTAACTTGGGTATGGAAGTAATGCACGAGCGCAATGCTCACAACTTCCCACTCGACTTGGCTGCTGGCGAAACAACTCCAGTTGCTTTGGTTGCTCCTTCCATCAACGGTTAATTTTTAACCTTAGATTGACAAAAAGCGCTCCTAGAAATAGGGGCGCTTTTTGTTTGGGGAAAAATAATTTTGGGAACGATCAGACTCGGCGGTTGAAACCGAGCATTGTCAGCAACAGGCAAGATACCTGTTCCACAAGAAAATAGAGTCTTTGCATTGTCAGCAACAGGCAAGATGCCTGTTCCACAAGAAAATAGAGTCTTTGTGGAACAGGCATCTTGCCTGTTCGTAAAAGGCTAATTGAGCATGGTGCAAGATCTCAGATATTATGGAAAAGCGATCGTAAAAGGTAAGTCAAATGGTTGTCGCAATTTCTAAAGCAGGATTGGGTACAGGTGCGGCTTTCCTGTCAAACGTGACATGGGAGACTCTGGAAAAGTTGGATGCAGATTTGGCGGAAACAGGGGCGCGTTTAACTTATTTGGATGGGTGTTTAGAAATTATGGCTCCTTTATCTGATGCTCATGAAGAACCTAAAAATACTTTAGGTCAGGTTTTAGAAATGTATATGCGGACGAAAGACATTCGTTTCTATGGGCGCGGTAGTACAACTATCGGGATGAAGGAGTTGGGTGCACGGAAAGAACCAGATGAGTCTTATTGTTTGGGTACGCGCAAGTCGGTTCCAGATTTGGCGATCGAGGTGACAGTGACAAGTGGTGGAATTGATACGCTGGAAATCTATCGTCGGGTGGGTGTGCAGGAGGTTTGGTTCTGGGAGGATGGGGTAATTTCGGTTTATTGTTTGCGCTCTACGGGGTATGAGTTGGTTAGTAAGAGTGAACTTTTGCCGGAGTTGGATTTGCGATCGATCGAGTTTTATTCGCGGATGGCGGATCAATATGATGCGGTGAATGCTTTTGTGCGATCGATGATTTAACAAACCCGGCGGTTGAAACCGCGTCTACAAAAACAAAGTCTGCCTCCGCAGACTAAGAAATAAATGGGTGGAATGTTACTTGGATTGAATATATTCTTTAAATACAGGATTAATCTGAAATTGCGATCGCCCTCCTACTAACATTTTTTGCACTAAGCCACGCCGCGCTAAAGATTGTATGGCTTGCCACAATTGCGATCGGGATAATTCACTATCTGCTGGTGCGTGGGAAATATCTACCGCATCATCTTGACTTGCTAACCAGTAGAACGCCTTTTTTTCCGAGTCTGATAAACGCTCTAGGTGAGATTCTAAAAGGGGTTCTAAGTCACCTAAAAATAAATCTGTTCCATCCGCTAAAAACAGGGAAACGCTACCATCAAATAATTCCCAAATTGTTGCAGCGATGATATTTAGCCAGGAAGGATGTCCTTGATAAAAGGCGATCAAGTCTGACCATTTTTCCTCATCAGCTAATCCTTTTTCTCTGATAATTTCTGCGGCTTGTTCTCCTAAGCCTTTGAGGTGTAATGTTCGTGCGGGTCGGTTTAGTGCTTCTAAAGCAGTAATTTCTCTGGGTTTTTCCCAACTGAGGAGGATTAAACAACTCTGATGAGAGGATGTGGCAATTTGTTTGAAAAATTTGCCGTAATCTTCATAGCCTGTTAAATATTGACCTGCTAATTGACTGCTACTAAAAATATTTTGTACGTCATCAAGGATTACTAAACAGCGAGAGGATCGGAAATAATCGATGATTGTGGGTAATGGGGGTTGTGGCGATCGCCCAAAAAATTGCTTGAGTTCGGTTTGGAGGGTGGAAAGTGTGGGTGTGTCAGCGAGGCTTAACCAGATAATATAATCAAATTCGGTTTGAATTTGTTCGATGAGTTTGAGGGCGATCGCGCTTTTGCCAATTCCACTTAAGCCGTAGACGGTAATCAGGCGGGTGTGGGCTTGTAATATCCATTGTTTGAGGGTGGAGAGTTCTGAGGTGCGATCGTAAAAGTAAGTTAATTCGGGTGCGTCTGTTAAATCGATGATTGGGGGTTGACTGTTGTTTTGGGGAGAGTTAGGGGGAATGGGCGATCTGATTTTTGTATCTTCAATAGTTTGTATAAATTGACCCCCGATGTTAATATTATCAATTTGTAATAAACAGTGACCTAATTGGGAAGCTTGAGAAACTCTATACTTTTTCTCTAACTTAGAACGAAAATTTAATTTATTAAGGTCTTCTCCTAATTCCTCACGCAACTTTTCCCATAACTTAGCCGCTTCTTTTTTTACGTGAGATTCACTACAATGGAAGTCTTTAGCGATTTGAGGATATTTTTGTCTTTGCCAAACACCCATCAGTATTGCTTCCTGTATAGGTGTAAGATGTTCTCCAGTTTTGTCAAAAATCGAATTATTCGCCCATTCTACAACATCTTCAACATTCATGGGTCTGGGTTGAGTGCGGTTGAATGTACTATATCCTACTAAATCCTACTTTGTCAACTGAATTGTACCAAATCCTACTAAATTGGTTCGGGATGGTTAGAAAAATTGGGTACTAAATCCGACTCTTTTGAGTTGTCAAAGCTAAAACCGACAAAATATAATCATTGAATAAAAATAAAACACAATCGAATTCAGTAAAGTTGAAGTAGTGTTTTATAACCTATATAAATTATTCTGCTCTTGCTCAAGCCCAATTAATGACTTTTCTGAACAATGAGGATAGTCAAGAGAAATAACATTATGAAAAAATTGGCTATTATTGCGACCACACTCGGCTTTTTGTCTCCTCTGTTCTTTTCAGGTACAGCCCAAGCACAATCCCTTGCCTCCAAAAGAGTATGCCTCCAGAGTGGTAAGTATGTAGTCTTCGCTCAACAGCCTGTGTTTTTTGGTGCGTGGAATGTTCAGGGTTTATTGAATTACTGGCTTCCTCCAGAGCTAAGGAAACCAGGTGGAGATATATTACCAGGACAAGGTATTACAAATACGGAACTTTCCCACGAACATATCTTCTTCTGCGATAGTGGTGAGATAGTTGATAACATTGGTTTTGGTCCAGAAGGAAGGTTCAAATACTCCAAAAATTCACTTAACAGTGGGAAAGAACCTAACGGGGGTAACGTAAATAATTTCGTGCCAATCGATCGTGAGAAATATAATCCTAATATTGTGCGTTTAGTTGTGAGCGAGTTCCGTAGAATTCTTCCAGATCGATGTGTACTTCAACCAAGAGATGGTAAATACGAGCTAATCGGAAATAACTGCCAGAACTTCACAGCAAAGATTAGAGAGGAATATTGGCGTAAAATGTTTGTAGGTACATGGAGAGGAAATGGTTACACTTGTGAAAGAGGAGGATTAACAGAAGAAGTACAGATTTCTGTTAGTGGTAATTCTCTAGTTGCCAAAAAGATTATAGGTGATAACTGTGTACCAGCAGGAAATATAACTTTTCAAGGAACAATTCCCCAATCTGTATCAAAGGGTAGTTCTTTTTCTGTCACTTTTAAGACTGGTTGGCCAGATAGACCAGCTTGTTGCTCTGCTGAAAATCAGCTAAGTATTGTAGATGCAAATACATTTACTGCTTGGGGTATTAGGTTTACTAGAATTGATTAATTGAAATTAAATTCAAACTTCATAAGTAGCAGAAGAAGCGCGATCGCAATATCTATTGGTAATCAAATTGCGATCGCACTTCTTCAACAATCTCGACCAACCTCATGGGATGAAAAGCCGACTTACACCCATATAGCCATTAATACCAAGCACAATCTCTATTAGACTCTCAACACAACGTTCTCGATATTCCGAATCATTCAGTAATCTATCAGCATTTCCAATCGTAATCACAGGTAATGAATTAGGAGTATTTTCTTCGCGCATTACTTGTTCCAAAGAATCCTTACCTTTCATACTGCGATTAGCTGTGAGCAAAATCATCTTATTTTCTTGAGCAAGCCGCCAAACTACTCTATCATCGCTATTGATGGGTAATTCCATTTGTGCAAAGGTGACAAAACGAATTGGGATGATATCAAGCCAACCTTGATTAGCAATAGAACCAAAGAAAATTATGGCGTGTCCGTTGAGATTATGATCTATCAAAAAAATCATGCTTTAGCCTCACGTTTTGCCTTAGCCGCTCGAAGTTTTTCCCAAGCCACTTCCGTTCCTGGTTTTGGTGGTTGCGCCGCAATTCGAGCAATCAGATCGCGATTTTTTTCTTCGTAGTATAGTCGCAGTTCCTCAGCTTCCTTAAGAACAATTTGATACTCGGCTTCAACATCAGCGCGATTTGCCTCAATATAAGCTAAAGCTGCGTTAATTTGTTCTTCTGTAAGGTCAAATAATCCTCTGATAAACTTAGGCGGATATTGAGCCGTCACATAGTCCATGATGTCGTAGATAGTGATGCGCGTACCTGCGATGGACAGTCCTCTTTCTGTACGGATAATCGCTGTTTGTTCGTTCGATAGGGTTGTCATTTTTATAGCCTCCTAGAAGTTATTTTTATATTGGTCGAAAACTCTGCACAAAATTCAGCCAGCGATCGACTTTATTGCCAGTAATGTCTAAAATAGGGATAGAACGAGTCCTTGATATTGGCCGCCCAGCCTCCTCCTGAGAATATTCGATCGCACTACGCTCTCGTTTGCCTAAACCGTAAGTGTTCGCAATATCTCCAGCCAACTGACAGGTGATTCGGAATGTCCCCATGCTAATTCTGCCATTTCCTGCCCTGTACTCCCAATCTCTAAAGCCAGCCCTAGGTATCTCCTGGCAATCAGCATAGGTCACCTCAAACATCTTAGCAATATGCACGTCATAGAGGCGCAACTGACCCCCATAGGCAGATTTTGTGGTGTCCGTCTCTGATACCGTAAGGGTATAGGTTCCTTCCCCGTGTTGCAGTCTCATCGGAAGCTTTGTCTGGGCGATCGCCCCCGGTATCCGCTGAATGACGGTGACAGATCCCCAACTCATCGTAATAGCGGTTAAGCTGGTGAGGAATAATTCTTTGGTGCTTCTCATTTATCTCTTAAATATAGCCTACTTGTAGCATATATTTAATTTTACTATGACTGTAATCTTTAAGAATAATTTTACCGTTCTACCTAAATTTTATCTATTGAACCAACTGCCAAACTATACGATCGTAACTATTGATGGGCAGATTTATTTCGTCAAAGGCGATCGGCTCGCTCAGCACTGAAATTGGACATCAAGAAATAATCAAACCAGGAGTGAGCCGTTGGTCAGACGCCGCTCCAAATATGCAATTTAAATGCAGAATTGTTTGCCAGCCAACGCTACTTGAATTTATCCTCAAACAAGCAACGCTGCTAACAGATTTTTTACCAGAAATAATTGGTTGAAAGCCTCTCACGAGTGAGGGAGAAATTAAAATCAGACTATTCATTACTCCAATCCTCGGACTTAAGGGTAGAAGTCGCTCTCAAACTGTCAACTGTCAACTGTCAACTGTCAACTGTTGAACACTTCCCCGCCTGAAGACACCTGGTGTTCGTGGTACTTTCTGTAACTTACGCTTTTAGGCTAAGTTAGAATGGCAAATTTCTACCAGTATTCAAAACTATGCCATCAGCAGTACCAGTTAAGATCGTAATCACAACCCCAACCCCAACCAGCCCGGGTACCAGACCCGGAGGCTCTGCTACCGCTCGCAATGGCACCAGCGGCCCTGACTCCCTCAGCGGTACTGCCGGCGCTGACTTGATCTTCGGTTTGGGAGGCGCTGACAGCATTTTAGGTTTGGGGGGAGACGATAGCCTCTACGGCGGTGACGGGGACGACTCAATACAGGGCGACGCTGGTAATGATTTGCTGTTCGGCGGTGCAGCCCGCGACAGCGTTTTGGGCGGCGCGGGCGACGATACTTTCTACGGGGGGAAAGGTGCTGACTCGGTAAGCGGGGATGATGGCAATGATTTGCTGTTTGGCAACCAAGACAACGATACTTTGTTGGGCGGCGCGGGCAATGATACGTTTTTTGGCGGTGCAGGCGATGACTCGCTGTTTGGTGGCCTGGGCGATGATTGTTTGTCGGGCGATCGCGGCAGAGATACTTTAACTGGTGGCGCAGGGAATGATACTTTTGTGATCGGGCGATCGGCAGATGGCGATGTGATTACCGATTTTACTGTTGGTACGGATAAAATTCGCTTGAGAGCCGACCTCACTTTTGCCGAACTCACCATTTCTGCTGGGCCCGGAACCGTGCCGAGTACAATTGTTCAGTTTACAAGTACCAAGGAAACTCTGGCTACTGTATTGGGAGTTACTATCTCTCGGACGGACTTTATTTTTTAATTGGGAATGGGGATTGGTAATTGGTAATTGGTAATTGGTAATTGGTAATTGGGCTTGCAGGTTCTTTTGAGTTTTAAGTTTCAATATTTAACTTTTTAACTCAAAACCGGGAAGCGTTGCGACCAACAAAGTAATCTCAAAACTTTTCTTTTTCCTTCTTTCTTGTTCCTTGTTCCATTTTCCCTCGAATCGATTTTCATTAAATCCGTTACATCTGAGATCTTGCACCAATGTCGATAAGCCCTTGAGGAACAGGCAAGATGCCTGTTCCACCAGAAAAATCATCTTTTGTGGAACAGGCATCTTGCCTGTTCTTGAGAATGGTACAAGATGTGAGTTACATCCGTTATACAATCCCTTGCCGAACTTCCTTCTTCCTTCTTACTAATGACTATTGACGGTTTTCTCAATCTCAACAAACCTGCGGGCATGACATCTCACGACTGCGTGGGGCGAGTGCGCCGAATATTGAAACTCAAACGAGTGGGACACGGAGGAACCCTCGATCCGGCTGTGACTGGCGTTTTGCCGATCGCCCTGGGAAGAGCAACCAGACTGCTGCAATTCCTCCAACACCACAAAGCTTACCGAGGTACGATTCGGTTTGGCTTAACTACCGCTACGGACGATTTAGAAGGAGAAATCCTGAATTCTAAACCTGTCCCGGAGTTGAGTTTAGAACAAGTGCAAGCTGCACTGCCGAATTTTATCGGCAAAATAGAACAATTTCCGCCGAGTTTTAGTGCGGTTCAGGTGGGAGGAAAACGGCTTTATGAGTTAGCTAGAAAAGGCGAAACTGTGGAAGTTGCGGCTAGGAATGTTGAGGTGTTTCGGCTGGATATCTTGGATTGGCGGCCCGGCGATTTTCCAGAATTGGATTTGTCGATCGCCTGCGGGGCGGGTACTTACATTCGGGCGATCGCCCGGGACTTGGGCGCACTCTTGAATGCCGGCGGTACTTTGGCTGGTTTGACTCGCACCGAAAGCAGCGGTTTCTCGATCGACCAAAGTCTCACGTTTGAAGAATTAGAAGTGCAATTGCAGGAGAATACATTCAGCCCGATTTTGCCATCGGCGGTTTTGAGACACTTAGGTGCGATCGTCCTTTCTCCTGAATATACCAAACGCTGGTTTCAAGGACAGCGCCTCCCCATTCCCGAAACGCCCGTAGAAGCGGAGGACAGTAGCAAACATCCCTCTGAAAACTTAAGCTCCGAATCTCCCTATCACTTGCAAGTTTACGATCGAGATGGTAATTTTTTAGGTATCGGTCAAGTAGCAAACTCCGAAACAAATACCATATTGTCTCCTCAAATTGTCTTTTAGCGATCCAAGAGGGGGAAATAAAAATAGGTAGACAGGACAACATTTTGCAATTAATTTAATCAAACGCTGAGGTCAAGATTGTGAAAGTATTGCTGATCGGATTAATTCGAGGCTACAAAATGGGGATTTCTCCTTATTTGCCTAACGCCTGTAGATTTCAGCCCACTTGTTCCCAATACGCGATCGAAGCCATAGAAAAATTTGGGGCGGCGCGCGGCGGAGCGATCGCAGTTAAGCGCATTTTGCGCTGTCATCCTTTTCATCCAGGGGGTTACGATCCCGTACCTCCCAAAGATAGTCATTAGTCATTAGTCATTAGTCATTAGTCATGTTTTGCTGTCCCCGCCGAGCGAACGTCCAACGTCCAACGTCATGTTTTGCCAGCGTCTCCCCCGAGCGAACGTCCAACGTCATTAGTTATTAGTCAACTGTCAACGCATCCTTATAGCTAAAACTCCCGAGGGGAATCATACCTTTTTGAGATTTGAGATTTAAGATTTCGGAATACCGGATCAATTAAGGATTTCGATCGCACTTATAGTTGCATTATTTTGGAGAAATTGTATGAATACCCGATCGGGTTAAACTAGCATCAGGTAATTTGTTATTTTGAACGCAATTCAGTAATATTACTGTTTTTTTTCCAAACTCAGCAGCGATATAATAGGGAAAACAGGAGTACAGGGAATGCGAGTTGATATGTCTGCTACCGCAATCGGGTACAAAATGCTTTCTCATACTTTGGCAGTCCTCAGCCAGAAACAAGCAACGGGAAAACTGCTATTAGAGCAAGGTGAGCAACAGTGGCAACTATACTTTTTTCAGGGTAGTTTGGTTTATGCCACAGGAGGAGCGCACAGAGCGAGGCGCTGGTACAGGGCTATTGGACAACACTGTCCCAACTTTCAAGTGGATCTTAGAGATCTGGAGGCTCGGGAACTGTGGGAATATCAACTGATTCAGCAAGGGCTAGCTGCCAGCGAAATGAGTTTGCAACAAGCTAAGGCGATCGTCCACAGTAGCATTTCCGAAGTTTTGTTTGCTCTGATCGGTCAATCGGGTTTGCGTCGCGAGTGGCGTCCGTCGGAAAAATATTTTTCTAAAATAATCTCTTCTTTGCTGCTGTCTGTAACGGAAGTAGAACAAATTCTGTACTCTACAGAACTAATTTGGCAGAAGTGGAAAGGCATGGGTTTGTGGCTGGTAGAACCAGAACAAGCACCCCTTTTAAAAGCGTCTGCCCAGTTGCAGGAAAATCGATTTAGTTCTAACTCTTTGATAGCTTTGGCTAACGTATTTAACGGCGAGAATACTCTTTGGGATATTGCATTGAAGAAAAAGCAGTGCGTGACAGTCGCAACTCGCGCTTTAGTTAATTACATGAAGCAGGGTTTAGTAAATTTCCGCACAGTACCAGACTTACCGTCGCCTATAGAACAGTGGCGCCTTGCTGCGTCGATGGCTGGGCAGGTTCGCCCTTTGATTGCCTGTATCGATGACAGTCCGACAGTATGCGAATTTTTACAGCAAATTTTATTGCCGGCGGGGTATCGAGTTCTAAAAATTCAAGATCCGATGGATGGAGTGGGCATCATTGCCAAACAAAAGCCTGCTTTAATTTTTATGGACGTGGTAATGCCGAAGACAAACGGCTTTGCTTTGTGTAATTTTTTGCGACAAACACCGAGTTTTCGGGAAACTCCGATCGTGTTTTTGACTGGTAAAGACAGTATAATCGATCGCACGCGAGCCAAACTTACAGGTGCTTCCGATTTTTTGAGCAAGCCGCCCAATCCGGAACAGGTTTTGCAAATAGCTCAGAAGTATTTAAAGGTAAAAGGCGATCGCAACCCTTTAGGAATTCGCCCCCACGATTTACTGAATTCGCGCCAACTTACTTTGGCAAATTCTTGAACCAAATTTATGCTCAAAAAGCATCGCTTATCCGGTGCGTCAGTCTCTGGCGCACCTTAGACGTATTATAATAAAGACGCAACTAGATTTGATAAATAAATCTTTGAGGCGCGAGTGTATAATTTTTCTGGATTTCACAGCCAGGGATTTTAGTAAATCCGCCCAGCCTGTATAGATTCTAATGCTTCGGACTTGATATTCATGATGAGCGATCGAACTCCGCAGGTAAGCGTGGTGATTCCGGCTTACAACTGTGCTGCTTACGTCGGCCAAGCCGTAGATAGCGTGCTGCACCAAACCTATACTGACTGGGAAATTATTGTAGTAGACGACGGTTCCCGAGACGACACCAAATTAGTTTTAGAGCAATATGGCGATCGCATTCGCTACATTTACCAACAAAATCAAGGAGTTTCCATTGCCCGAAATCGCGGCATCGAACTAGCGCAAGGAGAATTCATCGCCTTTCTCGATGCAGATGACTACTTTTTACCCGAGAAATTAGCAGCACAAATTGCTGTATTTAGAGCGCAACCAAATCTAGGAATAGTCCACAGCGGCTGGCGTCAAGTCAACAGCATAGGCGAACCTATCAAAGATGTCAAACCCTGGGAAAACGTCCCTAAATTAGACTTAGAAATGTGGCTGCGGTGGAAACCAGTATTGCCCAGCGCGATGATGTTTCGCCGCCATTGGTTAGAGCGAGCGGGCGGTTTCGATCCTCGATTTCCACCAGCCGAAGATACAGATTTAGCGCTGCGTTTAGCCTTAATGGGATGCGAAACAGAGTGGCTGCGACAAATAACAGTTTGCTACCGCCAGCACGAACAAAGTGCCATGTACAAAGGTTTACCGCAGGCTAAATCCTTGGCGGCGGTAATGGACAATTTTTTTGCGCGGCCCGAAGTGCCGGATAAAATACGTTTGTTGGAAAAGCAAATCAAGTACAGTACGTTGGTTTGGATTGCTTGGTATTTGCACCGCACCGGTCATCCTGTTGAGATGGCAGAATTTTTGCAGCGTTCTTGGAATTATACGCCTTATTTGCCAGTGGAAACAGTAATTAATTGGGCGGAGTGTTTTACGGAATTTTCGCAGGATACTGGCAATGAATTGGATGCAGATTTATTAACTCAATCTCCGGAATGGCAGCAGTTAATGCAGTGGACAATTCTCAGCAGCCATACTACAATAGGTTTGTAGTGAGGACTTTAGTCCTTCTTTCCGAGGACTAAAGTCCTCACTACGAACCTTTTTGTTACCAATTCCACCTCAGATTGGTAAATAAGGTTTTTTTAACGAACCGCGAAGACGCGAAGGACACGAAGAAAGAGAAGAGAAAAAGTGCTAAAGTTTTTTGGCAATATGAAATGCTGAAATATAGGAAGCTTTGATGATATTTTCGCAGTTTTTTGCTAACGCTTCCCGCAAACTTGCCAACAAAGAATTTTTCGTGCCATCGTCTAGCGCGATGTACTCTGAGTAAGTCTGCAAAAGATTCAGATAATCCTCAATGCTGTAGGTAATTTCACATACTAACTGTTCGTAAATTAAATCCTCGTACAGGCCTGAGTCGATGATATTTTGTCCGAGTTTTTTGATACTTTCTGCTTGATTGGCTCTTTCTTTGGCATGATATACTGCTAGAGACGGAGCTTGATTTTGATAAACTTCATCCAAAACTCGGTAAACTTCATCTTCTGGCAAAACTCCGGCATTCCAGAGCAAAATCAATGAACCTTTATCTTTTAATGCGGCGGCCGTTTTTTGATAGCGAATCTCCGGTGACACCCAATGAAAAGAAGTCGCCGCCAGTACAGCATTGAATTTATCAGCTTCTAATTCCCACTCTTCCAAAGTTTGATTTTTAATCTCTACAGATGGATAAGTTGCACAGTTTTGTTGTGCTAGCTGACAAGCTGGCTGACTGGGTTCGAGACAAAGCATTGCAAAACCTAATTCCGCAAACGGAACAGTGGCTATTCCGGGGCCACATCCGATTTCAAGAATGTTGGCATTTGAGGGGAGTTCGGCTAATTCAACAACGCGATTAATTAGTTGTTGAGGATAGCGCGGTCTAGTTTTGTGGTAGAAACCTGCGATTTGGCTGTACCAATTTTTTCGCTGTTCGTAACTGTAGGTGGCGATATATTCGCTATACCAATCTTGGGGTTTTTCTGATTTATTTGCCATTGTTAAATCTTTCTTTTCTCTTCTCCTCTCTTCCTTCGCGTCCTTTGCGTCTTCGCGGTTCGTTCAAACTACTTATATTAAAATGCGAGATTATCCTTCAGTTTCAGCTTCTGTAAAAATTGGCGGTCACAGTTCACAAATTGGCAATTCCCAACCAGGAAAAAGTTCTGATACCGTCAAAATATCTCCATTACCCAGAACAGTTGATTATTCTTTAGCAGAAAAGGAGTTGCCGCAGCTACAGCTTTGGGCTGCATTGGGATTGTGGAATCGGAAACCTCCGCCCATCAAGTCTTCTGAATAATCTAAGGTGAGCTCGTTGAGATATTTTAAGTGCTGGGGGTCGATCGCAACTTGAACTCCCTCGGACTCGCAGAGAGTGTCTTCTGGGACGGGTGCATCGTCAAATGCCATTGTATAAGACAAACCGGAACAGCCGCTCGATTCCACGCCCAGACGAAACAAAGCATTCGGGTTCGGATACTTTGACTTGAGGCGCTTTACTTCTGTCGCTGCTGTTTTGCTTAGATGAATCATTAATTTTATTTGGTTACTGGTTACTGGTTATTGGTTACTGGTTATTGGTTACTGGTTACTGATTGGTGCGAATAACAAATAACAAATAACAAATAACAAATAACCAGTTTATAGGTTATTTAGCCTTAGATTCTGTCCGCGCATAATCGTCTTGAAAGCGCACAATATCATCTTCTCCGAGATATTCACCATTCTGCACTTCAATTAAAACCAGGGGAATCACTCCCGGATTTTCCAGACGGTGAGAAATACACTGTGGAACATAGGTAGACTGATTTGTAAATAGAACTTCTTCGGTTTCGCCACAAGTAACTTTTGCAGTACCGGAAACTACGATCCAGTGTTCGCTGCGGTGGTGGTGCATTTGCAGGCTGAGGCGGTGTCCCGGCTTGACTTCGATCCGCTTAATTTTGTATCCCGGGCCTTCTTCAAGTGTTGTAAAAGAACCCCACGGGCGTGATTCTGTAGCGGAAATTCCGTTGGGTGCAGCAGATGCGAGCAGAGTTAATGTTTGAGAAAGTTCTTGAGTTTGAACCATGATTTTTTACTCCTTCGGGATTGCTTGTTGAAGCCTTTAGTAAACGATGTTGGTTTTTGAGGTGAGCTAATTAGTTGTTAAAATCGAACCTCACCTGCGCGGAAGGGTTAGCGAACTGTACATTTTACTGTGAAATCTGCTCTTCCCGATCGACCAGCCTTAACAACCATAGCAAAATCACTATATTAGTTGTCACCTGTGATGGGTGCGATCGGCCAAATCTACATCAAATCTTCATCTGGGAGTGCTGATTCTTTATTTAATGGGAACATTTTATAAGATTTATGGTTGTTTTGGATTTTTTTAACCGCAGAGGGCGCAGAGGGCGCAGAGGAAGAGCGGATGTAGCGATTTGATCCTATCACTGTTCAGCTCCCGATCGTGTCCAGCTTCATTCGGCGCGATCGCAGCTTGAATATCCTCTAGATGTGAGTCGCTATCACAATTACTCATCTCTCTTCTCTTCCTCTGCGCTCTCTGTGGCCTCTGCGGTTAAAAAAATCCAAATATCTAATTTATCAATTAATTACCAACAAACTGTTTTTTACTTATTTATGAACAGGCAAGATGCCTATTGCTGACAATGGCGTAACATCTCAGCTTTAACTATTTTTTCACCGTCACTCGATCGCACAAGCTTTGATTTTTTAGTGGATCTACCCAATGCAGTATATCCACATATAATACATGATACTAGGTCAGGGTAAGCGCACCTCAAACGCAGTTTCCATCTAGATTGTAGGACTGCTACTTTGAGAGAGTTCAGGGAGCGCTGCGACTAATACCTTCACCATATAGAACTCATTTGACATCTTTTCTTGACCGATAAGGCTTGCAAGTAAGCCGTTTGGTATAACTCAATAAACTGTTGACGATAGCTGCGTAACCAACTCTAGCAAAACAGCCAAAATTCATAGATCGCAAGGCTTGCAGTTATAGCAATAGATCTCAAATGAGTTCTATGAGGCTTTGTAGATCTTAAGACCTACAAGTAGGCAAAGCCAATTGATAGTTCTGGCGTTTATGTACCCTTAACTGTCGTTTTTTTTAGGGTGCATTTATTATGTTGATTAACTAAGTTTTTTCGTAATTGCTCACCCCCCCTACGGACAAAAATAAAATCTCTGAAACCCTTTGTAGGCAAGTATTGCAAAGTTTGAACACAATTATTTCATTTTTCAGTTTCGATCGCTAAAACCCTCATTCTGTCCTTGATTTTATTGAAGAAGAAGCTTTTTGCTTAAAATTCACAATCTGAAACTGTCTCGCTTGAGGCAGTTTCAGGGGAGGGAGGGTAGTTGACCAATTACAATTCATGTTACGATCGTCCAGATTTGCTATTAAACTTAGCAAAGCCTTTTAGCACTAGCGTTTGTAACCATTTGTGTCTGAAACCCAGAAGCCCTCTCGTTCCCTAGCAGGGATTGCCGGTATTGTCGCAGTCGCCACTCTGATTAGCAAAGTCTTCGGATTGGTGCGCCAAATTGCGATCGCAGCAGCCTTTGGAGTCGGTGTCGCCGTCGATGCCTACAACTACGCCTACGTCATCCCCGGTTTCCTATTTATTTTACTGGGAGGCATTAACGGGCCATTTCACAGCGCGATCGTCAGCGTTTTAGCCCGCCGCGACAAAAAAGAAGCTGCACCCTTAGTCGAGACAATCACCACATTAGTTGGCGGCATATTGCTGTTGGTAACAATCGCTTTAATTATTTTTGCAGATCAGGCGATCGATTTAGTAGCACCCGGGTTAAATAGAACAGCAGAAGGTTTAGAAATCAAAGCAATAGCCGTCCAACAATTTCGGATTATGGCGCCGATGGCATTGCTTTCAGGCTTAATCGGCATTGGTTTCGGCACACTCAACGCCGCCGATATGTACTGGCTTCCTTCGATCAGCCCTTTATTTTCCAGCGTTGCACTTGTCGGCGGTTTAGGAATTCTCGCGCTACAACTCGGAGAAAAAATTACTCAGCCACAATACGCACTAATCGGTGGCTTAGTATTAGCTTGGGGAACTTTAGCAGGAGCAGTTTTGCAGTGGTTAGTGCAACTGGCGGCGCAGTGGCGCGCGGGATTGGGAAAATTGCGTTTGCGGTTTAATTTTAAACGCCCCGGAGTGCAAGAAGTAGTTAAGGTGATGGTTCCTGCTACCTTATCCTCGGGAATGCTGCAAATTAACGTTTATACTGACTTGTTTTTCGCATCCTACATCCCTCAAGCTGCATCTGCCATGGGCTACAGCGGCTTGTTGGTAATGACTCCTTTAGGCATTATTTCTAATGTAATTTTAGTACCATTTTTGCCAATATTTTCTCGCCTTGCCGAACCCAAAGACTGGCCGGAATTAAAAGATAAAATTCGTCAAGCTTTAATTTTGACTGCGCTGACAATGATGCCCTTAAGCGCTTTAATGGTGACACTGGCTACACCCATCGTCCGCATTGTTTACGAACGCGGTGCTTTTAATCTGTCAGCCTCGCAGTTTGTCATACCGATATTGATGGCTTACGGTATTGGAATGTTTGTGTATTTGGGCCGCGACGTTTTGGTACGGGTATTTTATGCCTTGGGAGACGGGGAAACCCCTTTTCGTGTCAGTATTATCAATATCTTTTTAAATGGGCTGCTGGATTATTTGTTAGTAGGAGCTTTCGGCGCGCCCGGATTAGTTTTGGCGACGGTGGGAGTGAATCTAGTTTCGATGATTATGTTTTTGTACTTATTAGATAAAAAGCTGGGTGGCTTGCCTTGGGGGGAGTGGAGTTTGCCTTTTTTGGGGTTAGCTTGTGGTAGTTCTCTAACTGCTTTCGTGTCCTTGGCTACTCTGCAAGGCTGTCAAAGAGTTTTGGGTACTGAAGGTTTGGTAATTCAATTAGTGCAGTTGAGTGTGGCGAGTTTGGCAGGGTTGGGAGTTTTTGCCATTTTTGTGCATCAGATGAAGTTGCCGGAAGTTGAGATGTTTGTCGATCGCATTCGCGGCCGTTTTGGTAGATAATATAGTTTCTGTTGGCATCTGAATCATGTTTTAGGAGCGTCCCACTGCCCCAGAGAATAATCTAAAAAGTCTCGACAGACAGACAAGACTTCCTGATTGACGAGGTTGACTTGCTAGCAACCCAAAGCCTCGTGAATGTTGCCGTAGTCGTTAATGGTATACTCTATTTGCAGCATCAAGCGCGGTTTCTCAGTTGGCTGCGTTCCTCTGTGAAAGCAAAGGGGATTTTCTACAAACCCAAAACCAGCTTTGCCACAGACATTCACCACATTTTCAGCGCCGTAATATTCAACAATCTTTTCGTCATCGATGTCTGCACAGCGCGTACTTATAAGCTGGTGCATCAACTTTTTGCCTTTGTGAGTTCCAGAAACATAAGTGTGCGGCCCGCTGAACATATCGACATCGGTAAGGTAGAAAAAAAACTTAATGAACCGATAGTCGTCTAAATCGTAGTGAAATACTTGGGCTGCCTTGCGTTGCTGGATGTGGTTTTCTGCTGGAACTGGGAAACTCCACGATATTTCGCTGCCCATGTGTACTGGTTCGGCACCCAGAAATTTAGCTGCAATAGCCAGTATGCCGGGGTCTTTTTCCAGTTCTTTCAGGGTTGAAGACTGGTTTCCGTTACTCATATAGCTGCAAACGCGGGCATTTTTGGGTAAGTCCGCACCTACTTTTTCTGTTCCTTTGTAGTGGTAGGGACGGTTGGCATCTCTGTTAATGTAGCCAACTGTAGAACTGGCAAATTTCAAAAGTTCTTGAACTGTATCTTCGGGTAGCTGAAGATTTTGATAACAACTATCGGTTTCGATCGTAGCAGCGATCGCATCTACATCCAACTTTCCCAGAACTGAAGCATTTTCTTGACTGATAACATGAGATTTAGCTGGACGCTTCAATAACATCGTTGCCCAGTCGCGTACAATCTCGAAACGAGCAAATTTACGCATCAAAAATAGTCGAGGGTTTTGAATCAGACATTGATAGTTTTTGACGAAATAATTGGCAAGCTTGTACCCGAAGCTTTCCGATTTCTGAATCACGCTTGTTGTTGTGTTCATAGTTTGCGGTAGTTTTGTACAAAATTTGTTATTGTAGCTTGCACCTGTGATCTTTTTGTGATTGTAAGCTGTCTTTGTTTGCAAAAAAAAGAGATATAAAAGTTTTAGAGTTTGCCAATACTTTAGCAAACAAACTTTTAGGTCTCAAGACTTACGCATGAACCACAAAAAACATAGAGTTGAGATTGCGATGCACAGCAAAGAATGACAGATATGCGTTTTCTTGCGTAAGTCCTATATTTGTCACTTGCATTGTTCTAACCTGATTGTTTTACGTTGTCAAGTAAAACAGATTTTTTAATTATTGTTGCTCTCGATCGAGTCCATGCTTGAATTCGACTGTCTTGAATGTATTTACGGCTGGTTATTTCGCGATATCTGCTCTTGATACGATCTGAACTTATGTGTTGCTTTGTTTTAAGAAATGTTATCAGAGCGGTTTCAGTGTAGTGCCGTAAAGATATTCAGTGGAGACAAGTCAATGCCTTGTTTTTAAAGGATTTCAGGCGATCGCAAACCTCTATAATTGCGCGAGCAAATTCTGGCAAACCGCTATCTTAAAAAAATGTAAAAATATTGGGTGGCATTCCCGACAAGCCTCCCCATAGCATTTTTGATTGCAAAAATTACGCTGGATGTGACAATTAAATCTCTGGTGTCCGGGGCTATAAGGTGTATTTTTAAACTTCTCCTTCAAATTTAGATCCGCCTTGCATCCCCCTTAAAAAGAGGGACAAAAGAGGATCTTGCTTCACTCTTTTTTAGCTGTCAATTAAGTAAATGAGTATGAAAATATACAAGTATTCAAATAGCGATCGAGACGAAGTGAAGTGAAGTCAAGCAATTGCTCCCTGACACCCATACACATTCTGTTACACCGCACCGATTTATTGGCGCCTACTTACTTAGTCCCATTTTGTTTAATATTTACGATCGCGCCACCGCCCCACCATTCCCTAAATTCACCGCGATCAATAATCAGAAAAATATAAATAATTGTAAATAAGCGAACTCAATCACAGACAGTGCGATCGCACTTTGCTAATTTCCTAGTAATTAAAAGCCTAGGGTGCCATCAGCTACGAGATAGAAGTTGCAAAATGATAGTTTAATTTGCGGTAGCGGTAACAATCTATTTGTCTTAGAAGCCGATGGAGGATTTGATACGATCGCTGATTTTACCGTCAATCGAGATTCGATCGCACTAACCGATGGTTTGAGTGTTAGCCAGTTGGGAATAACTCAAAATACTCAGGGAACTCCGATCGAAAACCTCTTGACAGGGGAGCAGTTAGGTGTGATGGTTGGAGTAAGTGCGAATGCGATTACCCCTGCTAATTTCTGGTTGATTTAGGCAAATAATGAAAAGTGCGATCGCCCTTAAGTCAAATTAAGGGCGATCGCACTTAAATCCCAATCAATAATTGAGATCACATATCCCGTTGAAATTCCTCAAGAACATCCATCAATTGCACTTGACACTGCATCGGAATCAAATCTGCCAGCGGCACTTCCCGCTTACCGCCACCGAGCTTAACTGAAATACCTTGCAAAACTCGTGCAACTTTGTCATCATTTAAACTGCCATCTTCCAGCATCGGGTAAAGTTGTTGGGCAACAACGGTATGCAGGTGGGCATCACGGAGATATAAATGCCACTTGGCAATGTCAATGTAGACATTTTCGCCGATTTGGGCGGCTAAGGATTCGATCGCAACTGTAGTATTAGCCATATCTAAAAAAGCAAATTATTTGTGCTGGATTAAAACAGTTAACAAATCGCCGACAACTCCCTTCAACCAGAATCTTTGGTTAAAGGCGAATAATCGGCGATCGCAAAAATGAAAATCGCGTGGGCCAAAACTACTAGAGCCCATACACCCGTCACTGTAACTGCCCAAGGCCAATCAGCCTTTTGCAAATTTTGAACAAACCACAAACCTGAATTGGAAGCAGAAAAAAGACCGACGTGGATCGCAAAATTCATGCGATCGTCTAATTGACGGTACTCAGGGTCTTTGCGATCGGGTTTGCGGGGCCAACGAGGAGGCATAGTTTTTCACTTGATGTTAGTAGTTCTGTGCCTATTTTAAGCATAAGTGCTACTTTTTGAATTCTGCCTCCCCCCAAGGCCGGAACTTTATCCCTCTAAATTTTGATAGTCTCCCGATTTGCCGCCGCTTTTGCTTACCAGTCGAATCGATTCAATGGCGATCGACTTGGACAACCCCTTAGCCATATCGTACAGAGTCAGCGCTGCAATCGAAACCGCCGTCATCGCCTCCATTTCCACACCAGTTTCGCCCTTAATTTTCACCGTCGCCCGAATTTGATACCCCGGCAACCCAGCATCCGGTATCACCTGCACTTCCACGCTGCTAATGGGCAGAGGGTGACACAGAGGAATCAGATTCGCCGTCTGCTTAGCCGCCATAATTCCAGCCAGCCTTGCAGTGCCCAATACATCGCCTTTCGGCGCATTCCCCGCTTCGATCGCCGCAAACGTCTCCGGCAGCATCCGCACCCGCGCCGCAGCCACAGCTTGGCGCACAGTTGCCACTTTCGCCGAAACATCCACCATTTGGGCTTCCCCGCTGTTGTCGAGGTGAGTTAGCTGCGCGCGATCGGGCAATTTAGAAAAAGTTTCGGAAAGGTCTTGCATTATTTTAGTAAAGGTGTTACTGTTAGATTCTGTGAGAAAAGAACTTAATCAATTTTAGATTAAGTCTGAACTCGACAGGGGCTTGTAGCTTAGTTGGATAGAGTGCATGGCTACGAACCATGAGGTCGGGGGTTCGAATCCCTCCAAGCCCATTATCAAAAGCGACGCATCTTACAGTATTTTGTAGGGTGCGTTTGTTGTTTAAAGTTGCCAAGTGCGATCGACAACAGACAAGATTCCAAAAATAGCTAAGACGGGCTCTCCGGCCCATTCCACAAAACTTTTTTCTTGTGGGATGGGCCGGAGAGCCCGTCCCGAGACGAAGAGAGGAACGAAGCAATCGCAGAGTCTATTTTTCACATCGCTTTTACTATCTTGAGATCTTATCTAAACTGTATCGGACAATAAACAAGATTGCAAAAATAGCTAAGACGGGCTCTCCGGCCCATTCCACAAAACTTTTTTCTTGTGGGATGGGCCGGAGAGCCCGTCCCCATCCTGTCACCTATTCAAAGCATAAACATCTTTGCCACGCCCGATCGCAAATTTAAGCGAATGAGACAAATTCTTGCTACACAAAGTAACAAAAATCAGCAAAGCCAAAGCAGCCAGAACAGCCGCCAAACCAAACATATTCCTGTAGCCAACTTGTTCAGCAACAAAACCCAAAGTCGGGCCAGCAAGCGCAATCCCCAAATCAAACCCACCAATACAAATCGAAAACAAACGACCTCTTTCTTGAGGTTCGCACCTATCCGACATCAGCGTCACCATCATTGGCATAACAGTACCGCCAGCCGTACCTTCAACCAAAGCCGCGATTAAAAAAGCACCGCTGCTGTTAGCAAAATACAACAATAACATAGACACGGCGTAACAGATTAAGCCGCCAGAAATAAACAAGCCGCGGCCGTATTTGTCCGAAGCCCGCCCCGTCACCAACCGCAAACTGAAACTGGCGATAGCCGCCGTAGAATAAAATAATCCCGGATTCAAATTAACCTTAGTTTCTTGGATAAACAAAGGCATAAAAGTGCTCAAAGTTCCGAATACCAAACCAACCAGCAATAACACCAAAGCCGGAATCCGCACCCGGGGATTCCACAGCATTTGCCAGTATTTTTGGCTGTTTTTGTCCTCAGATAGCGAGTCAGACTTTGTTAACTCAGCGAAATTCGGTTCCACAACTTTGGTGGTAATAAATAAAGCTGTGGTGGCGAAAGCCGCCGACATCGCAAACAAAGCAGGATAACCAACCCCAGCTTGGACAAATCCGCCCATCGCCGGGCCAAATGCCAAACCGATAGGGGCGGCCAAACTCATATAACCAATTAATTCGCCCCGCTTTCCGGGCGGCGACAAATCTGTCACCAAAGCGCTGTAAGCTGTAGTAAAAGCGGCGATGCTAATGCCGTGAAAAGCCCGGAGAAACAACAGTAATGGGACAGATTGAGCTAACAGGTAGCCGATAGGGGCAAGTGCAGCGACAGACACG
This sequence comes from Microcoleus sp. PH2017_28_MFU_U_A, assembly GCF_020738035.1. Lineage (NCBI taxonomy): Bacteria > Bacillati > Cyanobacteriota > Cyanophyceae > Oscillatoriales > Microcoleaceae > Microcoleus > Microcoleus sp. PH2017_28_MFU_U_A. The sequence goes on along the minus strand of NZ_JAEQCX010000049.1, from coordinate 65,019 downwards.
CCTAGCAGCAAAACTTGTTTGCGCCCCCGGCTGTCGGCTATTTTACCCAACTGCGGCCTCGATAGCAAAAGCCCGATCGCAAATGCACCCATCACAAAACCAATTTGCTGCTTGCTACCGCCCACAGATTGAACGTACAGCGGCAAAGTTGGCAGCAGCGAAGCCAAACTACACCAGAATAGCAAGCCTGCGGTAAATAAAGTTACCAAGCTGCGTTTGGGTTGGGGTTCGATGTCCCTAAAAATATTCAAGATGCAAATTCCCTTTAAATTTTATGATTACCAATTAGCAATTGCCAATTCCCATTACCAATTACCAATTACCAATTACCAATTACCAATTACCAATTACCAATTACCAATTACCAATTACCAAT